>CAZTVB010000240.1:0-5005 GCA_964616315.1 uncultured Rikenellaceae bacterium | reverse complement strand
GATTTGGAGAGGAGGTGAAGAGAAATGGCTAAAGTTGAATCGAATTTCAAAAATATGACAATAACCCTACTAGCCATAACACTAATAGCGTCAACCGGCTTGGGGTTAGTCTATCAATCAACAAAGGAACCTATTGCAAAAGCTCAAATGACTAAAATAAATTCAGCCATCGAAGCGGTTGTTCCTGAATTCAACAATCAACCTTTCGACGAATCTTACAAAGTAGAGGTTGATGGAGAAGAATTAGTGTTTTACCCTGCAAAAATGGATGGACAACTTGTTGGTACTGCAGTAAAAACCTTTAGCAAAAATGGATTCTCTGGCTTAATAGAGCTGATGGTTGGTTTCCTTCCCGATGGCTCAATTAATAAAGTTGCTGTAGTATCTCATAAAGAAACTCCAGGATTGGGAGATAAAATGGACCCAAAGAAATCGAACTTCAGTGTTCAGTTCGAAGGTAAAAATCCAGAAAGTTTCAAACTAAAAGTTAAAAAAGACGGTGGTGATGTAGATGCAATTACAGCATCAACAATAACATCCAGAGCATATTGTGATGCCCTTACACGTGCATTTAATGCACTAAAGGAAGGAGGTGCAAAATGAGTAAATTCTATAATTTAACTAAAGGCATACTTAAGGAGAATCCAATCTTTGTGATTGTTCTTGGTATGTGTCCCACGCTGGCAACCACATCATCTGCAATGAATGGGCTAGGAATGGGATTAGCCACTACTTTTGTACTTTTAGGCTCAAATGTTGTGATCTCATTAATTGCTCAGTTCATCCCTGACAAGGTTCGTATTCCTTCTTACGTTGTTGTAATTGCAACATTTGTTACAATAATTGATTTGGTTATGCAAGCATACACCCAATCGCTTTACGAAAAGTTAGGAATATTTATTCCATTGATTGTGGTAAACTGTATTGTTTTGGGAAGAGCGGAGGCTTTTGCTAATAAGAATAATGTATTTGAATCTGCATTGGATGGAATAGGCATGGGCATAGGCTTTACATTTGCATTAACATTATTGGGTTCAGTTAGAGAAATTCTTGGAGCAGGGTCTATATTTGACCACAAATTCATTACTGGCGATGGAATTCTTGTTTTCATTCTGGCTCCAGGTGCTTTTATAGCACTTGCGTACTTGATTGCAATTTTTAATAAAATAAAAAAATAGCGGGAGGTTATTATGGAGTATATATTAATTGTTATAGCAGCTATTTTTGTTAACAACGTTGTACTATCCCAATTCTTGGGGATATGTCCATTCCTTGGCGTTTCAAACAAAATTGAAACCTCACTAGGAATGGCCGGAGCCGTAACCTTTGTTATTGTATTAGCTACAATGGTGACCTTCTTATTACAATACTACGTATTAAACCCACTAGGTATTGGATTTATGCAGACCATTGTATTCATACTTGTAATCGCTGCATTGGTTCAAATGGTTGAGATTATGCTGAAGAAATTAAGTCCAGCGCTATACCAAGCCCTTGGAATATTTTTGCCATTAATCACAACCAACTGTGCTGTACTGGGGGTTGCTATCCTTGTAATCAAAAAGAATTACAACCTACTTGAAGGAGTAGTTTATGGTGGAGCAACTGCAATTGGCTTTGGTTTAGCCCTTGTAATAATGGCTGGAATAAGAGAACAATTGGAACTAGCAAATATTCCAAAAGGAATGAAAGGCATACCCATAGCGTTACTTACTGCAGGAATTCTGGCTTTAGCATTTATGGGATTTGCTGGGATTGTGAAATAAGAAATTTTCATTTAATTGATTAAAAAAGCCGTTATTCTTTTAATAGCGGCTTTTTCACAATACTTATAATAAACTTTCAATATATCTCACATCAACCCATTAGAATTGATTTTCTTTTAAATCTTGACAACCACAGTATCTATTCTCACAGAGTCAGCAGCAACAACAAAGCGAAATATATAATTCTTAACTTTTGTTGGAACAAAGTGAGTAAGAGTATCCTTTGTAACAATAACATCCTCACAAACCTCTCCATGATTTTCAAATGTTCCATAAGCAGCATAAGTAACTATTGTATCACTTACAATACCTTGTAAAAATCCTAGACTATGCCAACATGTACTTTCTGCCGTAGCCACTAATGTTATTGGAATTGCAGAATTCACTTGCACTGTATCTGGCAAAGCACTTGCACTCAATTCAACATAATCTGAGAATATTATTGAGTTCTCATTCTTCAGGCAAGATGCAAGTATTAATAATAAAGAAGCGGCAAGCACCAAAATAATTTTTTTCATATTAGTTATTTTAAGTTAAAGATACTTTTCCATTACAAAAATCGTGCAAATGTAAGTCAAAATAGTATCAACTTATCTGACTCAAATCATTTTTTGCTTGAGCAATTTCCTGAAGCCGCTTTGACAGAATCATATTTTGTGGTAGAGACAAAAGCGAGTCAACGCTTAGCACATCCTTTGCAACATTACGTGCATACTGCAACAATTGACTATCTGTACTCAAACTCGCTAATTTCAAATCGATTGGGGAACCGCTTTGCATTGTCCCATCAATATCGCCAGGGCCGCGTAGTTTTAAATCAACCTCGGCTATTTCGAAACCATCGTTTGTTGAAACCATTGTCTCTAATCGCTTTCGTGAATCAGAAGAGAGTTTTACCTGCGACATCAGAATACAGAAACTTTCATCGGCACCTCGGCCAACGCGACCCCGTAACTGGTGTAATTGAGATAGTCCAAACCTCTCAGCACTTTCAATTACCATTACAGTTGCATTTGGCACATTAACACCCACTTCGATAACAGTTGTAGCAACCATTATATGTGCCTTGCCCTGCACAAACAAACCCATCGAATAGTCCTTATCCTCAGGTTTCATTTGACCATGCACCACAACGGTTACATACTCTGGGGGTGGAAATGCACGAACAATACTCTCGTATCCATCCTGTAAATCCTTCAGGTTTTCCATTTTCTCAGATTCCTTAATCAGTGGATAGACAACGTAAACCTGTCGGCCAGCCTTTATTTGTTCCCGAATTTTTCCAAAAACAACATTACGCTTAAGGTCTGTGTAGTGGATGGTTTTTACAGGCTTGCGGCCGGGAGGAAGTTCATCAATCACACTTACCTCTAAATCGCCATAAAGCGTCATTGCAAGAGTTCGAGGAATTGGAGTTGCTGTCATAACTAGTATGTGCGGAGGGTCTTCATTTTTCTCCCAAAGTTTCGCCCGCTGCATCACTCCGAAACGCTGCTGCTCATCGATCACAGTGAATCCAAGATTCTTGAACTTAACAACATCCTCCAACAAGGCATGTGTACCAATCAAAATATTCAGATCTCCGGCCTCCAAGGATTTATGCAAGTTGTTACGTTCCGAACGACGAGTGCTTCCCGTAAGCAACCCTACACTAATAGGTAGTCCTTCGAGCAGTGCCGCGATAGAATCGTAATGCTGATTAGCAAGAATCTCTGTTGGAGCCATAATACAAGCCTGATAACCGTTATCGACAGCAATTAGCATTGACATTAACGCCACAACAGTTTTCCCGCTGCCCACATCGCCCTGTAGCAATCTGTTCATCTGCTTACCACTGCCCATATCCTTCCTTATCTCGCGGATAACACGTTTTTGTGCTTCGGTTAAGGGGAAAGGCAACTTTTCGTGGTAGAAACGGTTGAACATCTCCCCCACTTTGCCAAACACATGCCCATTAACCCTGGTTTGCCGAACCGATTGTCGGAGTAATATTCCGAGCTGTATGTAAAAAAGTTCCTCAAACTTTAAACGATGCTCAGCCTTACGGAGTAATGCCACACTTTGTGGGAAGTGAATATTACGCATTGCCTCAGGCAAAGTCATCAACTTGTGCTGCTCTATGATATTTGGCGGTAATGTTTCGTCGAGCTTCCCAGCAATAATATTCTGCAACGATTGCTGAAAACCAAGAATAGTTTTTGATGAAATTCTGTTGCTCTTTAACTTCTCAGTAGAGGAATAAGCGGGCTGTAGCGCACCCATTATCTTTTCCTGACCAACAAGGTACTCCTCCATCTCGGGGTGGGCAATACTATAGCGAGAGCCAAACCTGCTGGCCTTTCCAAAAACCAGATAATCAACATTTGGTTTTAGCCATTTTGCCATCCAAGTTATACCCTTAAACCAAACCAACTCAACACTTCCGCTCCCATCAGAAAATATTGCATTTAAGCGTTTGTGGCGACCAACACCAGTTTCGTCGAACCTAACAATCCTACCAACTATCTGAATATATGGCAAATCCTCATTAATCTCCGAAATCTTATAGATTTTTGACCTATCGATATGCTTATAAGGGTAGAAATACAGCAAATCCGCAAAAGTATAAATCCCCAACTCCTTTTGCAGCATTTCTGCCCGTTTGGGACCTACACCTGGTAAAAACTTAATTTCGGTTGAAAGTATATTGCTCATTAAGCACAACTATAAATCTGCATATCCAATTAATTATCCACAAAACTAATATATTTAAACAATCTAGGATTATTACATCTCAACATTCCATTAATATAAAATAACCCACCTTAAACCTTTTTTAACAGAATAAATCATACCTAACACATAGCCAAATCGTACATTAGCAATATTAAGATTTACGATTTTGATTATGAGGACAGGGTTATTGGGGCAGATTAAGAACTATTACAACTTTTGGCTAAATTGTAAACCAACTGGAGGACATGGCATTCATTCTCCTTACGTTTACAAACTATATACCGAGGTTATTGAACCTGAAACAAAAAAAGAGGTCTTTGAAAAAATTGAGAATTACCGCAAAGAACTAAAGGGTTGTGGACTTTCTATTATCAAGAAATCAATAAACGATAGCCTAAACGATGGTTTCCGAGGCGAAGAGATTTCGTTAGGGAAAATAGCCAATTCGGTTTCGATACCATCACACTTGGGACGATTAATTTACAGAATAGTAAAGCATTATCAACCCAAAAATATAATTGAAC
>CAZTVB010000239.1:0-5031 GCA_964616315.1 uncultured Rikenellaceae bacterium | reverse complement strand
ATTACGGTATCATTTTTGATGCTATCCATATTTATTTCAATAACATCAGCGTATTTTTGTTCCAAGTTAGCGTAGTTGGAATTTTCTTTTTTCTCAGAAGTGCTATTTTGCTCTTCATTTTTTGCAATTTGAGAGGTTTGAGGTTTTGTAGGTGAACCATATATTTCATCGCTCCACGACGAAGTTTTACCTAATTGCGAACTCGATGCACACGACATCATAAATAGTCCAAGCAATGTAAGCATCGGAATGTTGGTTTTGGTTTTCATAGTGTGCCTCCTTATAGGTTATAGTATAACATTAAAATTATCGTTATTTTTGCTTCACATTATTAATTGATTTACTACAAATTTCATACCAAGAAAGCGTTATGGCGAAGGAAATTACAAACAGAAGTGAAAATTATTCACAGTGGTATAACGATATTGTAACAAAGGCTGGATTGGCTGATTATTCAGCAGTTCGTGGATGCATGGTTATTAAGCCTTACGGTTATGCAATATGGGAAAAAATGCAAGCACAACTTGATAAAATGTTCAAGGAAACAGGGCATCAGAATGCATATTTCCCTTTGTTTATTCCGAAATCATTTTTTAGCAAGGAAGCATCTCATGTGGAAGGTTTTGCTAAAGAATGTGCCGTTGTTACGCATTACCGTTTAAAAAATGACCCCAACGGCAAGGGTATTATAGTTGATGAAGATGCAAAATTGGAAGAAGAGTTAATAGTTCGCCCAACTTCAGAAACAATAATATGGAATACATATAAGACTTGGATACAGTCGTACCGTGATTTACCTATACTTCTGAACCAATGGGCTAACGTGGTTCGCTGGGAGATGCGTACTCGCCTATTCCTTCGTACAGCGGAATTCCTTTGGCAGGAGGGGCACACCGCTCATGCCACCAAGCAGGAGGCCATTGAGGAGGCAGAGCGTATGATTAATGTTTACGCAACATTTGCTCAAAATTGGATGGCAATGCCAGTCGTGATTGGTCGTAAATCTGAATCGGAACGATTTGCTGGTGCCCTCGATACATATTCAATTGAGGCTATGATGCAGGATGGTAAGGCTCTTCAGGCTGGTACTTCTCATTTCCTTGGTCAGAATTTCGCAAAGGCATTCGATGTTAAATTCTTGAATAAGGAGAGTGTTCTCGATTATGTTTGGGCAACTTCATGGGGTGTTTCGACCCGTTTAATGGGTGCTTTGGTGATGACTCATTCCGACGATAATGGTTTGGTTTTACCTCCAAAATTGGCTCCAACTCAAGTAGTTTTTGTACCTATCTATAAAAGCGACGAAGAATTGGCTAAGATCTCTGATACTGTAAATCATTTACGGGAGGAGTTGCATAAACGTGGCGTTACAACACATTATGATAATAGGGATAACTATAAACCAGGCTTTAAATTTGCAGAGTACGAGATGAAGGGTTATCCTGTTAGAATTGCTATTGGACCTAAAGATTTGGAGAAAGGAACGGTTGAGGTTGCTCGTCGCGATACTTTACAGAAACAATTTATCGCACAGGATAATTTGGCCGAATCTGTTGTAAATCTTCTCGATGAAATTCAGAGCAATCTATTCAATAAAGCGGTTGATTACAGAACTCTTAATACAACCATAGTTAATAGTTACGATGAGTTTAAAAAGGTTATCTCCGAAAAAGGAGGTTTTGTGCTTGCACATTGGGATGGTACTGTGGAAACAGAACAACTAATTAAGGAGGAGACAAAAGCAACAATCCGTTGCATACCCCTTGATGGAGAGATCGAGGAGGGTAAATGTATTGTAACAGGAAAACCCTCTAAACAACGTGCCATTTTTGCTCAGGCTTATTAAACTTGCAGTAATCTAATAACATTTGTATATTTGGATTAAACTTTAAATTGTATTCCAATGGATAATCCTCAGCAGGAGCCCAAGCAGTTAATTACTGGACTTTTATCTGAAAAAGCAGTCCTTAAGCAAAAAATTTACGACAACACCTTCGAGGTTTTCAATTTAATTAAGGAGGTGTTGCACGAAATGTCCAACGATCTAAACTTTAATTTAAGAAATGTTGATAAAAGAGTTCGATTGGAGTATAGGGATAGAGGAAAGTATGAGGCTGAGATTCGGGTTGCGGGCGACTTGCTTATTTTTAGCATGCATACAAATATTTTTGAGTTTGACCGCGATCATAGCATTTGGAAATTATCGTATGTAAAAGAGAATAAGTTAGCCTCGTATTGCGGCATAATTAACGTTTACAACTTTTTAACAGATTCCTTTAAGTACAACCGCTTGGATGACCTCGGGTACCTTATTGGTAGAATTTTTGTGAATAAGGACCGCCACTACTTTGTAGAAGGTAAGCGTCAGATGGGTTTTCTTTACAATAATTTTGGATCGGCTACCGTTGATAAGGATGCTCTTAAGCAAATTATTGAGTCTGCCATTTTATATGCCCTTGAATTCGATTTGTTGGTGCCACCTTACGATGTTGTTAAGATTGCATCGGTTATGCAGATGAATACTAAAATTGAGAATTCTAAACTTCAAACTGGTAAGCGCTTAGGATTTAAGTTTAATTCCGACGATGTTTTGGAAGAAAATAAATAGTATAAATTAAACTCAAATAAGTTATGAAAAAATATTTGGTATATGCATTAGTTGCAACTGTTGCATTTACATCATGTGGAACAAAACAAAACAAGGAGGAGAAATCTCCCATGCAAAAGAAAGTAGATGAATATGCACCTGTAGAACTTCGTTCGGATATTATTCACTTATCGGCCAAAGAACGCCAAATGTTGCCATATCTATTCGAAGCTGCTCAACTTATGGATGAAATTTTCTGGCTTCAAGCATATGGTAACAAGGAAAACCTGTTCAAAGGGATTGCAGATGAAGCCACAGCTGAATTTGCTGAAATTAACTATGGACCATGGGAACGTCTTGGTGACAATAAACCCTTTGTTAATGGTTATGGAGAAAAACCACTTGGTGCACAATTCTATCCTGTTGACATGACCAAGGATGAGTTTGATGCATTTGACTCTAAGGATAAAAACAGTTTATATACAGTAATTCGAAGAAATTCCGAAGGGAAACTTGAATCTATTCCTTATCATATTGCATATAAGGAACAAATTGCAAAAGCGGTTGATTTGATTCGTAGAGCGGCAGGATTGGCTGAAGATAAAGGCTTACAAAAATATTTAACTCTTCGTGCTGATGCATTGCTTACCGACGATTATTTTTCAAGCGATATGGCCTGGATGGATATGAAAACTAACAATATCGATTTTGTTATTGGGCCAATCGAAAACTATGAGGATGCCCTTTTTAACTATAAGGCAGCTTACGAAGCATATATATTGATTAAGGACTTGGATTGGACTCAAAAGATTGGTCGATTTGCCACCCTTCTTCCTAAACTTCAGGAAAGTTTGCCCGTTGAGCCTGAGTATAAAAAAGAAGTACCTGGATTAGACTCAGATTTAGGGGTTTATGATGTAGTGTTCTATGCAGGCGATTGCAATGCTGGTAGTAAAACAATTGCAATTAACTTGCCCAATGACCCTAAAGTTCACCTAGAGAAAGGCAGTAGAAAGTTGCAGCTAAAAAATGCAATGAAATACAAGTTCGATAAAATACTTCTACCCATTGGAAATATTCTTATTGATGAGAGCCAGCGTGGAAATATAAAATTTGATGCTTTCTTTGAGAATGTTATGTTTCATGAAGTAGGACATGGGCTAGGTATTAAAAATCTTGTTAAAGGGAAAGGTACTGTTCGCGAAGCTATGAAAGAAATGCATAGTTCTTTGGAAGAGGGCAAAGCCGATATTATGGGACTTTATATGGTTTCCAAGTTAGCTGAAATGGGTGAATTACCCGAGAAGGATATGATGGATAACTATGTAACTTTTGTTGCAGGAATATTCCGTTCAGTTCGATTTGGCGCTGCATCTTCTCATGGAAAGGCAAATATGGTTTGCTTCTATTACTTGCAGGAACGTGGTGCTTTTGAACGAAACTCAGAAACAGGCACATACAAGGTTAACTTTGATAAGATGACTGAGGCTATGAATTCTCTTGCAAAAGATATCTTAACACTTCAAGGTAATGGTGACTACGAAGGAACCAAGAGACTATTCGCAGAAAAAGGATTTATTGGAGAGGAACTTCAAAAGGATTTAAATAGGGTTGCTGAAGCAGATATACCAAGAGATATAAGGTGTATTCAAGGTAAAGAAATGCTTGGTTTGTAATTTTGAAGGGTTGGTTTTTCCAACCCTTTTTCTTGGCTATATTTTTGGAATGTGGTTAAAGTTTACATATATTTAGCCACATTATTGTTGAAGTATAATCTATAAAAAGGAACTATATGAACCTTACATTCAATTTCATTAAGTCTGTATCGAACATTTACGATGAGATGATTGAAAATGGTTTTTCCTTGGTTTACCTTGGGGAGTTTAGCCATGAGATTACTAAAATGTTTACTTCCATGGCTGAGTCCGATATGGAAAAAAACAGTGAAGAGCGCTCTGTTCAACGAAAGGTTTACCATGTTATGGTTGAAACTCTTCAGAATATGAATAAACACTCCGATGAGATTAAGGAGAGAAATATAGGTAATGGCCTTTTTATAATTGGCAAGAAACACGACACATACTATGTTATAACCTCCAATAAGGTTTCTAAAAAACATAAGGAGCCCCTAGAGCAGGCATTAATTACTGTGAATAATGCATCGGCAAGTGAACTAAAGGAGATGTATAAACGACAAATACGAGAGGGAAGTTTATCCGAAAAGGGAGGCGCTGGTTTGGGATTAATTGATATCGCCCGTAAAACAGGTGAAACGCTCAATTATCAATTCTTACCGCTCGATGAGGATAGTTTCTTTTTTATCTTAAAGGTTGAAATTAACGCAAAAAAATTTGCTAAGGATTAGTGGGTGTATTAAGTAATCCTTGAAAATGCTAAGGTCTTGTTTAAAAATATTTTTAATCACCATCAATATATCTCTGTTG
>CAZTVB010000238.1:0-5031 GCA_964616315.1 uncultured Rikenellaceae bacterium | reverse complement strand
GGAATGTATACTGTTAAGTATGCCAACACTTTACCGAAAATCAACCGTACTGTACTGCCTTTCAGTTTAGCCAAAATACCAACGTAACTCATAACTCCTCTTTCTCTCTGGGAACCGCCAAGCATTCCAATTCCCATTAGTAGACTTTGCTGTATTATCAGTAAAATAAGTGGAGGTACAGCATAACTACCATACCCCGAGGTTGGATTGTACAATGGCTCACTTACAAACTCAACTGGCGATGAATAGTTTTGGGCTAAACTAGCATTTACCCCTTGCATCTCGTACTGGTTTATTTTCACATCGTTACTAACCGACATTGTTGCGGTAACAGTTCCCTGCAAAACCTGCTTGTAAATAAGCATATAACTGGCATCGGCATAAAGTGCAATGTATGCCTGCTTTTTAACCAGAGTATTCTTTGAAAAATTCTCAGGAATAACAATTATTCCATTAACCTCTCCTTTGTAGAATTGCTGTGTGGCCTCAGCCAAACTGCTCGGTTTTGTTGCTACAAAAACTTGTTCTGTCGCATTAATCTTTCTGATAATTTCCCTTGAACTTTTGGAATTGTCCAAATCGACCACAGCAACCTTAGTATCGCGAAGCACTTCGGTATTATAGCTAATACTATACAAAACTGGATAAATTACAGTTGCTCCAAAAAACAGAAGCATAACACCTGCATCGCCAAAAATTCTTTTTAGTTCAGCAAGCCAAAGGGCTCCCGTTTCCCTGATTGCGTTATGAATATAGTTGAATATATATTTCATCTTTAATCCCTTCCCCAGAGTTTTGGTGTATTACAAATCTTTTTCATCCTTCGTAAGAAGAAAAAAGGCAGGATAAGAAATAGATTCAGCAAAAGCAAAGAGTGCATAGAACTGTAAATTGGCGCTCCCTGTAATGCCTGACCAATAAATACCTGATGATAATGAGTAAATGGAAACAGATAACCTAACACCATCACTGCTTTATACATTGCAATATGCGGAAATGTTAAACCAGACATTGTGAACGCAAGAGCTGCATATACCGACGAAATACTCAACGCCATTCGTAAACTTGTAAAAATCGATACAATTACAATCCCCATTGAAATATAAGCCAACACAAACAGTAATGCATTGTAAATTAGCAACCAAACACTTCCATTAAATGGAGTTCCGAAAAACTTTATAAGTAAGATGTTTACAAAAAGCATCAATAAGCTGTATATGAGAAGGTATGGCGCCATTTTGGCCGATAACGCTCTAATTATACTACCGTTTGCTGTTTTTAGCCATTCATCAGCAGTATGATACTTAAACTCTGAACCAATAGCATAAACTGTTCCGCTGAGGATAAACATCAGCAACATTATTGGCAAAAATGCAGTGGTTAAATAGTAAAAGTAGTTAGTGTAAGGATTGAAAAGTGCATGTGAATCGACCTTTACAGGCATAACCTGCTGAACCGCTTGGTTGTAATGCTGACCTTTCTTTAACCGTAAATTTAGGTCAACCCCTGCAGAGAACGTGCTTACAGCCGTGGTTACATCCTTATTTATGATTCCGCCTACTATCATATAGGCATTATTGTAGAAAAACGCTACCTGTGGCTGCGATGCCTTAAAAAGATTCTTCTCAAAATCCTGAGGAATAATTACTACTCCATAGATATCGCCACGCTCAACTGCGCTTTTTGCCTCAGTTAAATTGGAATAACCGGAGACTATGGTGGCAGATGGAACAGCATCAATCATTCTAGCCAACTTCCGCGAAGTTGCCGAGGAATTCATATCAACTAATCCAATGGGTAAATTGCGTGGCACTCCATTTATGAACATCAGAGTCATCACCCCAATGGCAATTACAGGAAGAATTAGCGTAACCATCAAATAGGTACGTCTACTTCTCATAAGCATGAACTCACGCTTAATAACGGCCCACCAACCTTTTGGATTATAGCTGCTCATTAACTTACGAGATTAAATGTTATCCCACTCAACAATAACGCTCATTCCTGGGCGTAAATTCTCAATTTTATCAACTGGCAAGGCTCTTAGCTCAAACGACTTTAAATCGAATGAACCACTTGCCTTTGTTGCTCTCCACGTTGCAAAGTCCGCTTCAGCCTTAATAAAATTCACCTTGAATTTTACTTCTCGATTATTGAGAGCTGGAATTGATGCAGTGAACTCCTTGCCCATTTCGAATTTGGAAAGTAAATCTTCGCGAACATAAAAGGTAATCCAGCAATCGTTCAAATCAACTATTTGAACTACCGGAAAACCAGGAGTAACCAATTCACCCATCTCTGCATTAATTTGAGATATTTCACCGTTGATAGGCGATGTAAGTATAGTTTCCCCTAAATACGATTGAACCTCCGAAATTGCCCCTTGAGCCTGATTAAACATAGCACGTGCAGCATCTTTATCCTCGGTACGGGTTGCATTTAGCGCCATCTGGTAGGTTGCCTTTGCAGCATCCTCGTTCATTTTGGCAACCTTTAGCTGAGTTTCAGCTTCATCGCGCTTTTGTGCAGGAACAACGCCCTCGTTGTAAAGATTCTGAATTCTATCGAATGTTTTCTGCATCAACTCCTTGGCTGCAATAGCATTCTGATAAACGCTGTAAGCTTGGGCTATTTGCTCATCTCGAGCACCCTTATCGGCCTTGTTCTTTTGTGCTTTTGCTGCATCGCCAATAGCCATTACCTGTTGTAGTTTAGCATCAATCTCGGGGCTGCTTAGTATAACCAATTTATCGCCAACCTTCACGGCTTGACCTTCCTTAAAGTTGCATTCAACTATACGTCCAGCAATTTTGGTGGCCACCCTTACCTCGGTAGCCTCCACCTGACCCTGAATAATAACGGGGGCTGGCTTAAATGCAATCCACCCAACAATTGAAAGTAGTAATACAAATGCTATAATTACCACACCTATTACAACGCTACTATTTTTCACTTTCATAGTTATAATATTTTATTTTTCTGATTATCTAATTTGATGCTAAAGAATACTGTGTAAACGATTGGCTATCGCCAGTTAATTCGAGCAAAGATGCAAGAGCCACATCAAAATCGTACATCGCCTTTAGTTGCTCCACCTTTACCTTTGACAGATTCATATTGGCATCCACAACCTCTGTGGATGTTGCAAAACCCTCGTTAAAGGCTTTCTGACGAACACGAACATATTCCTGAGCAAATTTCAAACTCACCAAACTACTCTCGTACTGCTCCTTTGCCTGAAGCATCTGTTGGTAAACTTTTGTTATACCTGTTGTGATATCGAGTTGGGCTTTTTCCTGATAGGTTTCAACCTGACTTCGCTGAACCTTCGCCGCCTGAACCTTATTGTTCTTTGCTAAACCATCAAAGATATTGACCTTTAACCCTACACCAACGTACCACTCGGGCATAAAATCGGGCATTTGATAACCGTAAAGCTCATACGAACCCATAATGGCCACATCGGGTAAATATGCCGAACGTTCCTTGCGTATTGCTTGGTCTGCCTGAATTTTCTTTTGGTCGAGCTGACCAAAAATTGGATTCTGCTGTTTTGCTTTGACTATATAATCGTCGAGTGTTAAAATATTCTCGGAGATAAACAGTTGAGTTGTAGGCTTAACCGGTTGATTTACGTTTAAAACACTTTTTAGCGCAGTTTGCATTAGTTCAACATCCTTTTGAGCCTTTTTCAACTCACGCTGAGCTTCTGCATAGGCAACCTCTGCATGTAGCCGTTCTGCCTCGGGCGATAATCCGTTTTTTTCCATTTTGCGGGCATTGTTTAAATGTTCAAGCATCCCCTGCGATACTTGCATACGAACATTTGCAACCTCAACAGCCAGTATCAATCCATAGTAACGTTGAACTAACGAAGTAATTTGGCTATTTGAAACCATTCGGACCTTCTCCTTATTCTCATTCTCCTTTGCTTTTGCTGCAGAATTAGCTGCAAATATTTTACCTCCCGTAAAAATTGGCCAAGTAAGATTAGCGGAAACATTGCCAAGTTTATCCTCCACCAAGGTCTTCTCCCACTCTGCATTCTGGACAGCCTGTAAACCTTGCTGCGAACCAGCCAATAATTGTTGAAATTGAGGATTTAACTGAGTGGCTAAAGCTGGCGATAGCGTTTGTGTGATTCCTTGCATCAGTTGTGTTTGACCAGCGGATAGTGTGTAAAGTCCTTCTAAGGCATCGCCAATGGGCGATAAATCCAACTGGGAAGGCTGATTTTGTATTCCAAAAGTTGCGCTTAACCCAACCTGTGGCATATATAGCCCACGAGCAGATTTGCGCTCATACTCATTTTGCATTAATGCCTGATTAGCCACCTTAATATCAGGGTTTTGCTGAAGTAGCAAATTTATGCTACCCTGCATATCAAGAGCCAATGAATCGGAGGCGTTCTGCGCAACCAAAATATTTGATAGTTGCACTAGAACTAAAGTTAAAACACATAAAACGTAATACTTTTTCATCTTTCAGTATTTTATTTCGAAATTCCAGTATAAATAATCTCAATCACAGAGTATAGTCGCTCCTCGAGCGAAAGCGGAAATCCTGAAACCATTTCGGTTGGCATAGTTTGCTGAAACGCATCGGTAAATAGCTTTTCAGAGGCAGCTATAAACATGTAAAGAGCCATATTTAAGCTCCAACCCTCCTTCAATTTTCCAAGCTTAACACCCTCGTTAAGAATACGCATACCATGTCGCATTAGAAGATCTTTCTTATAATTCACTATTACATCGTATGCCTCGGGTAAATTCCTTTTCAAATCATTAATTAGGACAGCAACCTTTGAAACCCAAACACCTAAAAGGGATAGGCTTGACTTAATTTTATCCTCATAACTATTGGCAGGATTGTTTTCAATGGCAGTTAACTCCTGCTCAATATCAATCATTCCTTGCTCAATTACTGCAAAAACCAACGCCTCCTTACTACTAAAGTGGTTGTAAATTGTTTTCTTGCTGATATTTAGCTCCGATGATATTTCGTCGATCCTGATTTTACTGTAACCATGAC
>CAZTVB010000237.1:0-5107 GCA_964616315.1 uncultured Rikenellaceae bacterium | reverse complement strand
GCTTTATGCTGGATGGGTGTTCCGCTTAAAATAAAAAATGATGTAATTGGCGTTATTGTAGTTCAAAATTATCAGAACATTAATGCCTACAATCAGGAGGATTTGGATGTTTTAAAATTTATTTCAACTCAAATTGCAACTAGTATTCAACGAAAGGAAAACGAAGCGGAACTTCTAATTGCTAAAGAGAAAGCCATAGAGTCCGATAAACTAAAATCGGCATTTCTGGCCAATATGAGCCACGAAATCCGAACACCAATGAACGCAATTTTAGGATTCTCTGAGCTAATATCGCGTAAAAATATTCAAACTGAAAAACGAGAAGTATACACACAGCATATTGTTAATAACGGCAAACTACTCTTAAATTTAGTTGACGACATTATTGATTTAGCCAAGATTGAAGCAGGACAGCTAAAAATGAAGCGAAGTACATCGAATATAGATGAACTACTAAATGAACTACAACATACATGCATATCGGAAAAGAAACGGCTCAAGAAAGACGAGATTCAAATAGTTAGACAAAGCAATAGGGATGGAAATCCTCAATGGCTACTTTGCGATAGTTTCCGATTAAAGCAAGTAATGCTTAACCTTTTGAGCAATGCACTTAAGTTTACCTTTTCTGGAAGTGTTGAGTTTGGATATGAAATACCAAACAATGCAACCATTCAATTCTACGTTAAGGATAGTGGTATAGGAATCTCCCCTGAGCAGCAACAAATAATTTTCGACAGGTTCCGTCAAGCCGACGATTCCGCCACTCGCCAGTTTGGAGGAACAGGACTAGGGTTAGCCATAACTAAAAAATTAGTAGAATTAATGGGCGGACGTATTTGGGTTGAATCAACCCCTAATATTGGTTCCAAGTTTATGTTTACACTGCCTCTAATTATTCCAGATTTAGGGAACAAACAGCCTTTAGAAAAATTAGTTCCGAGTAATTTATCAAAATCGTATTTTGGAAAAACAGCATTAATTGTTGAGGATAACGAGGCTAACTTTATTTATTTACAAGAATTGCTAAAACCAACAGGGTTGAAAATTATAAGAGCCCTTAATGGAAAAGAAGCAGTAGATTGTATTTCACATAAAGCAAATATTGACTTAATCCTAATGGATATCCAACTTCCTGAGATGGATGGATTTGAGGCTACACAAAGAATAAAAAAAATAAAACCAGCCGTTCCAGTAATTGCTCAAACAGCCTATGCCCTTGCCGATGAAAGGGCTAAAGCCCTTGATGCTGGATGCGATTATTACTTGTCCAAACCAATATCAGCCGATGCTTTATTATATTTGTTAAATCAGGTACTAGTTCAGAGTTAATTTAGTAATATTGTAACTGCTAAATAATTAAAATAATTGTTGACCTTACTTGGAGTAGCTATGAAGAATAGAACTATTAAAATCCTAATGTACTCTTTTCTATTTATAGCAATTATTTGTGCTCCAAAACATTTATGGGCTAAAATTCCCGATGATATCAAATCTACATCACCTCAACCCTTAAAAATAAACCAAGACTCCCTTAACAATGTAAATAATAAAATAACAGAATTTGAGACATCTGGAAATAGGTCGGGTTTAGTAGATGCTCTTACTTTAAAAGCAAGACTTTACTACAACAGTAATGATTTAGAGAATGCACTAATCTATGCTAACCAGGCATTAATGGTTGCGAATGAAGTAGGCAGAGAACAGCAAACCGAGATAGTATACCATTTGCTGAGTGAGATACATTTCGCGAAAGACCTTATTTGGGAATCAACAGAATACCTCTATAATGGATATAGACTTAGCGAGGCAATAAAGGATACATCAAAAATTACCTGGTATTTACTTGCAATTGCAAATGCAGAGGAATACTTGGGGCGTTTATCAAATTCAATGGAAATAAACCTTACGGCCATTGAATTTTTTAAAAATACTGGAGATTCGCTTAGTCTGGCTAAAATACATAGAGCGCAAGGGGTTGTTCATACCGAACTGGGGAACTATACTACAGCACAATCCTACATTGAAAAATCCATTGCACTCTTGAGTTCTGCAAACGATTCGCTAAATATAGGTTTGGCGTATTTAAGCCTTGTAACTCTTGAGTTGCAGAAGGAAAAGTTATTTGAAGCTCAAAGTCACCTTAAAAGAGCCAGTTCTATACTACAACCAATTAGTGAAAAATTCCACTTGCGTGCAAAAACATTAAACGGGCTAGTTTTACTAAAAAACAGAAAGTTTACCTCAGCCATTGAAACTTTTAATGATGTAGCCAAAGAGCAAACAAACATTAACGATAAATTCGGGTTAGCCACCACCCTTTTTAACCTTGGAAATGCCTACAAAGAATCTGGAAATAATTTAAAAGCTATTGATTCGTATAACCAATGCGTAAGGATCGCAAGAGAAGGAAATCTCAATAACTTTACACGTCAGGCATATAAAGGGTTAGCAAAAATTTACGGATTAAGCGGTCAACAAAATCAGGCTTATAACAATTTAAATAGATATGTAAACATTACTGATAGCCTATTTAACTTACAAAAAATAAGCGAAGCAAACCGACTCGAAAATCAAGCTACGATAAGAGTCAAGGAAAAAGAAATCTTCAATCAGAATGAACTTCTTATCCGCAACAACGAAAAACTGAAACAGCAGAAATTAAAGGTTCGGTTACTCGTTATAATCCTTGCCCTTTCATTTGGTGTTATTGCATTTGCAATTAGAGAATACAGAATAAAGAAAAAAGCAAATGCCCTACTTACCAACCAAAAGACAGAAATAGAAAAACAAAAAAATCTTCTGGAAAACAGAACCAGAGATATTACAGATAGTTTAAATTATGCCCGCAGAATCCAAAAAGCCATACTACGCTCAGCTCAACAACCCGAGGATTTTTTCAAGGAATCCTTCTTAATATTCCTACCCAAGGAATTGGTTAGTGGCGACTTTTACTGGCTAAAATCAGTTAATGAACAAATTCTTTTTGCGGTTGCCGATTGCACCGGACATGGTGCTCCTGGTGCTTTTATGAGTATTATAGGAACATTTGGATTAAACCAGATTGTAAGCGAAATGGGTGAAACACATCCGGGCGATGTACTAAACGAACTAAACGAACTATTCCACAACTCTTTTGAACAACGCGAAGGGGCAGAAATTTTTGATGGAATGGACGTAGCATTCTGTAACTACAACCCAAAAACGAAGGAACTAAAATTTTCTGGGGCGAATATCTACCTACATATCTTACGCAAATCATCGGCTCCTGCACCTTCGTCAATAATTTTGCATAACTCGGATGAGCATACACTTTACCAAATAAAGTGCGATAAGCAATCCATTGGATACGTTCTGGACAGAAGTCCATTTTCGACCCATAGTGTACAATTACTTGAAGGAGATACAATATACATTTTTACCGATGGTTACACTGACCAGTTTGGTGGACCAAATGGGAAAAAATTCCGTTACACCGAACTAAGAACATTGCTTTGCAGTATTGCAAACCAACCAATGTGTAAGCAAAAAGACCAGTTAATTGAATCGTTTACGCAGTGGAAAGGAAATAATGTTCAGGTTGATGATGTTACATTCCTTGGAATAAAGATTTTATAGATAACAATTCTACCTCAACACAATCCATGTGAAGCAATGGATAGTGTTATTTTTATATCAATAATTTACAACATAAAAGAAAAATCTTAACTTGTATTGTATATCAATAAAAACAAGGTTAAATCACTTTTTATGGGTAAAGTTCCAAAATCACCTAACTTGCTCAAGTTTTACTCGAAATCGAACTATGTAACCCAACAAAGAGCAAAGTTTTTGTTTTACTTATGCATCTCGTTGATGTTTACAGTGTTATTGTTAATTGTATTAAGGCTATACTTTCATCCATTAAGCAACATTCAGGACCCCTCTCATATAACTAATTTACTTCCGTTAACAATAACGTTTCTGCTATTCTTTTTTTGCTTGTTTTTATTGATTAAAGGATATTATAAAGCATCGTCAATAATGCTTCCAATAATTGTTCTAGGTGTTATTTGGCTAATAATGTTTACTGAGCAAAATCAAATTATTGCAAGACTAAATACCGTTGTTTATGTTTTTATGGTTCTATCCATACTTCCGTTATTAATTCAAAAACGTAATTACATTATTTTAATCGTAACAGCAGTAAATATTTTTATTCTTATAGGATTTACTACTTTCTATAAAAACACCCATAATCTATCCAGTATCGATTTCTGGGATTATATCATTGACAATTCAGTCACGTTTGCTTTTGTTGGCTTTGTGGGATATTACATGAAAAAAATATATTCAAGCGCAATAGAACAAGCCCAAACCGATTTGCAAAAACGTATTGAAACTGAAAAATCGCTAGTTGAAAGTGAATTGAAGTACAGAGAGATTACAGAATCGTTACCCCAAATTATTTTTGAAATCGACTTAAACGGTAGGGTTACTTACATAAATCAAATTGGACTAAGCAAATTTGGCTATTCTTCCAATGATATTAGTAAAAGTTTACTAGTAACAGACTTTATTATCGAAAAAGAGACTTTATTGCTGAATATTGAAAAGAATATTAAAGGAGAAATCGACACTTTTAAATACACAGCAATTCAAAAAGATGGAAAAAAATTTCCAATTCAAGTTTACTCCAACCCGATTCTTAAGAACGGACAACCAGCGGGACTTAGAGGTATTGCCATTGATTTAACAGATGAAATAAAAACCCAAAAAACTATTCAAGAAAGCGAGGAACGATTTTCCACCGCATTCAAATCAAACCCTGCACCAATGGCAATTTCAGACATTGAAACTGGGCTTTTTATCGATGTAAACAACAAGTGGGTTCAATTAATTGGGTACTCAAGAGATGAGCATATTGGGCGAACATCAATAGATTTGAATTATTGGTTCAATAATGACGACAGAATAAAAATTGTAAGCAGATTAAAGCAAAATGGTTTTTTTAAAGATGAGATTGTAACTGTAAAAACAAAATCAGGGGCCGTAAAAAAAGCAAAATGGACCGCTGAGATTATTACTCTGAACGATAAAAAAGTTATGCTATCGCTCATATCCGATG
>CAZTVB010000236.1:0-5146 GCA_964616315.1 uncultured Rikenellaceae bacterium | reverse complement strand
TTTTTCCTGGGGTTGATGTGTGTCGCTCTTAGCCTTGTTGCCAACTCACTTATCTGTATACCTATGGTTTATTAACAGCTCCAATTTTTGGATGTATTGTATACCAAAGGTGCACAATATCAAAAGTAGTGTTTTATTATAAATCATCAAAGGGCGATTTTATTTTTTGAATGCTTTGGGTTGATACGTGCGTGTATATCTCCGTGGTTTTGGAGTTTTTATGGCCTAGAAGCTCCTGTATATAGCGTAAATCCGTTCCACTTTCTAGCAAATGAGTTGCATAGCTGTGTCTTAGCCAGTGTAGCGTTACTGGTTTGCGAACACCCGCTTTCTGTATAGCATACTTTAGCACTTTCTGTAGGCTTCCTGCTGTGTATTGCTCTCCAGCCTCCTGTCCCTCAAATAGCCATACCTTAGGCTTATACATCTTGTAGTAATCGCGTAGCATCTCAATGGTCTTTGCCGATAACGGAACAACACGGTCCTTGTTTCCCTTCGATTGTCGCACAATCAGTAAATTTCGCTTGCTGTCAATGCTATTCGGTTTCAGCTCAATTAATTCGCTGCGGCGTAAACCACAGGCGTATATTAAACTTAGCATAGTACGGTGCTTAATATTCTGCAGTGCAGTTATTATCCGCTTTATCTCCTCTTTGCTAAGCACGTTGGGTAGTTTATGCTCTGAGCGTGGTCGGCGGATTTTATCGATATCAATTTTGGATTTACCTATTTCGCTGAAGAATAGTTTCAGCGCACTAACCATTTGGTTCTGATGCGCAAAGCTATATCCTCTACCCACAATATGGTTGTAAACATAATTCACCACATCGTCGTTGGTCATGTCGTTCACGGGCTTATTCCCCATGTATTCAAGGAAAGTTTCTACTAGGTTAACGTAACTCTTAATGGTATTTTCGCTGTACCGTCGGTGATGTAACCAAATCCTAAAGGTTTTTAGGTCGATATTGGGCTCTTCCCCAGTAGTTGCCTCAGTGGGTTTTGGTTTCTCCTTAAAGTTGATATGCTTAATGGCCGTGTAGTCCACATAGGCATATAGTTTTAAGTGGCTGTAAAACAGGTTGAGGTCAAATTCGTACCGCGATATGTACCAGCACTTCCTGGTTTGGCTCCATGTGGCTCCTGGAATCTCCCTAAGCCTATCTACTATTTGCTTATTCCAATCAAACTTTATCAGTACAACCTCTTGTTCACGGTGTTCCGATAATTCAAGGGTGATTGTGGGCTTTGTTATCATACCTTATATTAATAGATATCCTTACACTAATATACAAAAAAACTTAATTACATACACCTCAGGGTATTAAGTATTTTGCTTATTTCTCTTAGATTACGCAGAACCTTCAATCCTCCATCACTCCAAATTCTCTAATTGACTTATTGTCTAATTGTCCCATTGTCTCATCCCCCAATTGTTTTATCTTTGCGTAAATTTTAGTGTAGAATGATAACCATTGAACAGGTTAAAGAGATTGTAAGGCGCAAGGATGAGCTGAGGAGGCATCTTTGACATCGATGCAAAACTAATTCAGCTCGAGGAAGAAGAGCAGCGAACACATGCCCCAAACTTCTGGGATAATCCCGCCGAGGCGGAAAAACAGCTTAAAAAGGTTGCCAGTATCAAGGCTTGGACCGAAGGTTTTAACAAGGTTAATAGGCTGGTTGACGATTTACAGGTGATATTCGATTTTGCCCGCGAGGGTGCTGCCACTTCCGATGAGGTTGATGCCAGCTATGCCGATTGTGTTGCAGCCATTGAGGATTTGGAGTTGAAAAATATGCTTCGCAATGAGGAGGATAAACTTGGTGCTATCCTTAAAATCAACTCTGGAGCTGGTGGAACTGAAAGTATGGACTGGGCTGCAATGCTTATGCGAATGTACATACGCTACGGCGAGCGCAATGGCTATGAGGTTAAGGTGATTGATATGCAGGATGGCGAGGAGGCCGGAATAAAATCGTGTACATTAGAGTTTGTAGGCGATATGGCCTATGGATACTTGAAGAGTGAGAATGGCGTTCACCGTTTGGTGCGGATTTCGCCGTTCGATTCCAATGCGCGTCGACATACATCGTTTGCTTCGGTGTTTGTTTCGCCTGCAATTGACGACACCATTGAAATTACTGTTAACCCTGCCGATATTAAGTGGGACACTTACCGCTCATCTGGTGCAGGTGGGCAGAATGTTAATAAGGTTGAGACGGGGGTTCGTCTGTACCACAACCCAACTGGTATTGTAATTGAGAATACCGAGTCGCGATCGCAGTTTCAGAACCGCGAAAATGCTATGCGATTGCTAAAATCGCACCTGTACGAGTTGGAACTTCGTAAGCGTCAGGAGGTGCAAGCCGAGATTGAGGGTAAAAAGATGAAAATTGAGTGGGGCTCCCAAATCCGTAACTATGTGCTTCACCCATATAAACTGGTAAAGGATTTACGGAGCAATTTCGAAACCTCCGACACAACATCAATTCTGGACGGTGATTTGAACGATTGCATTAAATTGTACCTAATGCAGTTTGGTGCTGAGTAAGAGATTTTCCCGCAGATAAGGCAGATTGGCGCGGAGTACTCCAATACTCCTCCACTCCATTCAGGTCTATCTTCTAATCTAGATAAGGCATAAAGAACTCTATCTTTCCGCAGTTGGGGCAATTGTATATTTCGAAAGTTTCGCGGTTGGTGAATAGCTCAAAGATATCGCCTAGTGCTCCTATTCGCGTGCCTTCATGAAAATTATAAAGCCCAGAGTATTCCATGGGTGTGTTACATCTTAAGCAGTTGATGTTTTTTGTGCCTTTGGGTTTTTCCTCAGTGGGAGGGATTAGTTCGCTTAAATCGAAATGACACTCGGGACAATATTTTTTCGATGAGTCGACCTCCGTTCCGCATTTAGGGCAAACGTTCTTAAAATCGTTGCTGTCTAAAATTTTATTGTCAGCAAAACAGTACTGGCATTTCCAGCAGATATCGAAATTATCCTCTACTTCGGCTTTACAGTTGGGGCATGTTTTCATTTTTGAAAATTTAAATGAAAAACCAAGTTAATTAAATTTTTGATTTGTTTCCCGCAGATTTCGCAGAGCACCCAATCACTGCATCACTTGAATACTCCAATCAACTCATTAACTCATTGTCTAATTGTCTAACTGACCAATTGCCTAGTCCTTCCTCAGCCTTGCTCTGGTTATTAGACCAACAGGTACAAAGGCAAACACTTTTTGCATTTTTTCGCGTGGAACTTGCGAAAGGAATAAACCCGAAACTACCACTGCAATACCAACCATTTTTATTGGGGTAAGAATTTCGTCTCTTAAAAAATAGGCAAAAATTGCTGTAAGTACAGGAATTGCATTGGTAAACGCATTTGCACTTGTTACACCTAAATGCTTTACGGAGTAGGTGAAAAGCAGGAATGCAATGGTGGAACCGAATACTGCCAGTTCAATAATTGGAATCATCAACTTAACACTAACTCCAACGCTCATAAAGTGGTTGAACTCAAAAATCAAAAATAACGGTAAAAAGTAAAGTGTACCCAAGGTATTTTGGTAGGTGATAATTGTAAAAACATTGTACTTGCTGGTTAACTTACGCAGTGTTAATGAGTAGCCAAGCGCAGCAACAACAGCTAACAGCATAAGTAGAACCCCGTAAGGGTTAGCGTCAACTTTCTCAAATCCTTTGTGGAAAATAACAATGCCCACCCCAACTACCGATACTAAAATTCCCAGAAAGTTCATCAGCGTGATTCTCTGTTTGTAAAGGTAGAATTCCCCAAGCGGGCTAAAAAGTGGTATTGTGCAAATAATTACTGCGGCTAATGTGGACGAAACCAATGTCATTCCGTAGGCCTCGCCTACGAAGTAGAGGAATGGTTCAAAGAACGCCAAAAGCAGGAAATATTTAATATCGGTCTTGTTAACCTTAACCAATTTGCCAATAATTCCTGTTACCACAAAGAGCAATGCACTCGAAATTGCTAAACGGAGCGTAACCAAGGTGAGCGGTTTGTATAAAACATCCTTATACCAAATAAATGTAAGCGACCAAAACATCATGGCCATTACTACCGCTACGTAAATCCAAGATCCTTTTTTCTGCATTGTTTTTTAAGTTAAGCCGATGCAAAAATAATCTTTTATTGGTCAGGTGTTAGCATTGGCTATTAGTTTGATTATTAAAATAAAAAAAGACCGAGAACAGCTCGGTCTTCCATTGATATTTACTTTATAGTTACTTTGTAGGAGTTACAATCACTTTATCTATAACATGTACCACTCCATTTGTTCCCTGAACATCAGCTAGTACAACGTTGATATCGCCGTTTATTTTAACACCGCTGGTAACATCTATGCTAATGCTGTTGTTAAGAGTGTTTACTGTACCGGTGGTTAGGTCGGTTGAGCGAACATTTCCACTTACAACGTGGTCGAGTAGTATTGGAGTTAATGCCTCCTTTGATAGGTCTGCTATGCCTGTAACATCCAGTGCTTCGAATAGTGCGTTAAATGCATCGTTAGTTGGAGCGAAAACTGTGTAAGGTCCTTCGCCTTTGAGTGTTTCAACAAGTTCAGCTTTTACTAATGCTGATACAAGAATGCTGAAGTTGTCGTTATCCAACGCTATATCAACCACAGTTGGAGGAAGTAAAACTTTATCAATAACATGTATCACTCCATTTGTTGCATTGATGTCAGCAGAGGTTATTCCAACCCCACCGTTAAGTTCAAGGTTTGTAGCATCAACTTTTAATGAAACATTTTTGTCTCCTGGGCCTGTACTTAAGGTTGTAACATAACCATTCGTCAAATCAGTCGATTTTACTTTTGCACCAACTACATGGTAAAGTAGAATTGGGGTTAACTGTTCTTTAGTTAAATCGTTAATTCCGTTAACCCCTAAATCAGTGAATAGCTGATTAAATGCTGCATTTGTCGGTGCAAATACTGTAAATGGGCCATCAGCCTGAAGCGCTGTTACTAATTCTGCCTTTTGTAAAGCTGCAACTAGGGTTGAAAAATCGGAATTTGATACCGCAACTTCCACAATATTCTTTGGTTTTTCCATTACATCATCATCACTCTCGCAAGAAGTTAACGCAAATGTTGATACAATACCTAGTAC
>CAZTVB010000235.1:0-5150 GCA_964616315.1 uncultured Rikenellaceae bacterium | reverse complement strand
CGCAAATACGGCAAGTTTTACGTGAGGATATAATGCTTAAATGTGTGGTTGATTTTCTTTTTGAAAGAATATTTAACCAAAAATTGAGGTTTAATTTACCTGACTTTTTTCAGTTTAAGGCGGAGCGACAGGAGAATGAACGTATAGCAAATGAGCAAAGTAAAAGGGAACAGGGTGACTACTCGTTAAATCGTTATAACGAGAATTCAATTTGGAATAAGACTGTAGCCATTTCGTTATTTGGAGGGCAACTGTACGAACCCAAAGTGAAAATTAAGGATATTGGAAAATTCCGAAAATTGGAGAGCGATGAAAAAGTACATACACTGCTTTCCTACAATCCGAAAAAAATCTGGAGTAAGTTGGAAATTGAGGATGAACTAGAAAACCGTAATGATTCATATGAGCGAATAAGACGAGAACAATTGCTGAAGGATATTCACCTGTTCGAAAAGACCATTTTGGCAAGTTTAGACTTTAACGGACAAAACCATCCAGCAAATTTAGAGGTTAATGGTAATCCTAATTTTAGACAATACTTGGTAAATGGCGCTTTAACTAAGGCCGATTCTTTACCCAGTGATGAACTAAAGTGGCTAAACGAAATTAGATTGGATGATGTAAATTCCAATGTGGTTTCTAATAAATGTGCGTTGGTGGTTAAAACATACTTTTTGGCGCTAATTCGTAATAAGTTTTCCCATAACCAATTAATTGAAAAGGATATTTTTGATTTGATGCAGAATTATTACCCGAAAGTTGCTGATGAGAACTACAGCGCTTACTTTTATAGGGTCGCACAGCAGGTTATTTCGGAACTTCTTCATTTGAATTAGTATTCATCTGCTCTTTGACATTTTAGAGTGCCTAGGTATTCCAGCCACACGTTGTTGATGCTCTTGTTTTGGAGAGTAATACAACTATGAAGAAGTGATTCTTAACTGTTACTAAGTTGTGAATGCTCTTAGTTTGAAGAGTTAATGCAACGCTTAACGCTCGTGGATAAAAGCCAATGAGTTGTGAATGGCCTCAATTTGGAGGGTAAAAACAACAGTTGGATGTAAAACCATAAAACTAAAAGCGTTGTGAATGGCCTCAATTTAGAGGGTAAAAACAACCGCTATCGCTACGGCTTTTGGCTTCATTTAGTTGTGAATGGTCTCATTGTGGAGAGTAAAAACAATGCCGTTATCGGCAAATTGCGTTACGTTGGTTGTGAATGGTCTCATTTTGGAGAGTAAAAACAACTGCGTGTACTTCTTAACTGTTTTGCTCATGGTTGTGAATGCTTTCAGTTTGGAGGGTAAAAACAACTACGTTAGTGCTCAATTACGCTCCGCTTCAGTTGTGAATGGCCTCATTTTGGAGGTTAAAACAACCCCTGTGATTTTGTTCAGGTACTGATAAATAGTTGTAAATGCTCTTATTTTGAAGGGTGAAACAGCAATGTTTTGTTATTGGTTATTGTATTAAATCAAACTTTTTAGTTGGCTTGAACCCATTACGCATAATCTGGTTTAATATGATGTTGAATATGTTAGGTTTATTGTTGACTAATTATCTATGGCTATGAAGACTAAAAGAGAACTATCTATTGAACAGCGTAATAATTTGATTGAGGTTTTAAAGTTTCGTTTCGAGCAAAATATGAAACGACATAATGGTGTTGACTGGATTAAAGTGCAAGAAAAACTTGAGTTGAATTCTGAAAAACTTTGGTCGCTCAACGAAATGGAGAAAACTGGTGGAGAGCCCGATGTTATTGAGTACGATAATAATACTGATGAGTATTTATTTTGCGATTGCTCAAAGGAGACTCCTGTGGGTCGAAGAGGTGTGTGCTATGATGGAGAAGCACTCAACTCAAGAAAAGAGGATAAACCTCTGAATAGCGCCATTGATATGGCTGCTGATATTGGGATTGAAATACTATCCGAGGAGCAATACAGAAAACTTCAAGCATTAGGAAATTTTGACACAAAAACATCGAGTTGGCTGAAAACTCCAGATACTGTCCGAAAGTTAGGTGGTGCTTTGTTTGGCGATTTCAGATATGGAAGAGTCTTTGTTTATCATAATGGAGCGCAGTCTTACTATAGCGTTAGGGCTTTTCGTGGGTTGTTAAGGGTTTAAATTGCATTTTCATGCAAAATTTTTACTAACACAAACATGCCATTTAATTTCATGTTGTTTAATATGTGATTAAATATATGGAAATCATTAAAATATAATAAATTCGCAAGCCTTTTGTAACCTACTAGTTACTTCTAGGTTTAAATCATTCATTGGTTTGTAGAAAAAACTTTACTAACATTACGTTCGAAAAGCTGTTTTCGATTATTTAGCCAATTTGAAAAATAGAAATGATGCACTCATCAGATAGCTGTATCTAATTAATAATGTAAAATTTTGTGTGAATGAAAACTAAGATTACGATTTTAATTTTTCTTATGATAAACTCGCTTGTTTGGGCACAGGATAGAATGGATGCTTTAGCCAAGCAACGTAATTTGCAAAAGTTATGGGATTTTCAGGAAAGCAAATCAGGTGGGATGTACGATGTTAAGCACTATAAACTCGATTTAACTGTTAATCCTTCTGTTTATGGAATATCAGGAACTGTTACCACTACTTTCGAAATGAAAAGTTCCGGAAACAAAATTACTTTTGATTTGCTTAATAATATGGTTGTTGATAGTATAAAATTCAACGGCCAATTGGTTTCGTTTACTCATTTAACCGATGAGATTGATATTACTCTGCCAGTAACCCTTAATGCTAATGATTTATCAAGCATTTCTATTGCCTACCATGGTGCACCACAAAGTAATGGATTTGGGGCTTTTGAGCAAACAACTCACAATGGAAACCCCATTATTTGGACATTAAGCGAGCCTTATGGAGCTTATACTTGGTGGCCATGTAAGCAATCCTTAATTGATAAGGCAGATAGTGTAGATGTTATTGTAAATACTTTACAGGGCAATAAAGTTGCTTCGAATGGAATTTTGATTTCAACAGAAAATACCACGATGGGTGTATCCTATCATTGGAAACATAAGCATCCTATTGCTACTTATCTTATTGCTTTTGCCGTTACAAATTATCAGGAATTGCAAACCGAGGTTCCTGTTGATGGTCAAAACCCAATTCAGATAATCGACTATTTCTATCCTGAAAAAAGTAGCCAATGGATTGCTAATCAACAAAATGTTGTAAATGCAATGAAAGCATATAACGACCTTTTTATTACATATCCTTTTGCTGATGAGAAATACGGACATGCTCAGTTTGGCTGGAGTGGGGGTATGGAGCACCAAACTATGAGTTTTATGTACGATAATAGTGAAATGCTTGTTGTGCACGAACTTGCTCATCAGTGGTTTGGCGACTATATTACATGTGGAAGTTGGGCTGATATATGGATTAACGAAGGTTTTGCGACATACTGTGAGGGACTCTATTTAGAGTATACTTATGGTGCAAGTGCTTTCAAAAATTGGAGGGTAAGTGAAGTTTCTCAAATTACATCACAAGCGGGTGGTTCTGTATACTGCACTGACACCGCAAGCGTAGATGCAATTTTTAATGGACGATTATCATACGCCAAAGGTGGGGAGGTGCTGCATATGCTGCGCAAACAAATTGGCGATGAGGCCTTTTTCCAAGGAATCAAAAATTATTTGAATGACCCTGCTCTTGCTAATGGCTTTGCAAAAACCCAAGACTTTAAGGCTCACATGGAACTTGCGGCAGATTCAACTTTAACTGAATTCTTCAACGATTGGATTTACGGACAGGGTTATCCTAAATATAAAATTACATGGCAGGCTATAGATAATACTGTTTGGACTCGAATTGAGCAAACCCAATCGCATGCATCAGTTTCGTTTTTCGAAATGAAAATACCCGTACGTTTTAGCAGCGCAACTAAAGATACTATTGTGTGGTTCCAAAATACTCAAAATAACCAGTTGCTTAGTGCAAATATTGGTTTTAAGGCTACACAGGCTGCGTTTGACCCCAATAGCGAAATAA
The DNA here is from genome assembly GCA_964616315.1 of uncultured Rikenellaceae bacterium. GTDB lineage: Bacteria > Bacteroidota > Bacteroidia > Bacteroidales > Tenuifilaceae > SB25. Next base: position 1,112 of record CAZTVB010000235.1, on the reverse strand, counting down.
CAGCGAGATACAATACCATCACAAGTGGTCAATTACTTTCGGTTGACGAAATTTCTTCTGGTTTAATTTCTGTTTATCCAAACCCTTCAGAGGATGGAACCGTTAAGGTGAAATCTGAAAAAGAGATAAAAGAATTGAATGTGTTTACTGTTGTTGGAAATAAAGTGCTTACAATAAATAAACTTGGGCTTGAGTCCGATTTTAATTTAACCAATGGAATTTATATTGTTAAAATTGAACTCATAGATGGCAGTTTAGAAACAGTAAAAGTTGTGGTTAAATAATAATATAGTATATCGCAATACAATAGGTATTTACATTGCTCTTTTCAATTCTGAAATACCAGTTTGAAAGTTATCTATAATGAGAATCATCTAGATTGCCTGTCGATAGGTGTATCTTTTACGGTACTCCTGTGGACTAAGCCCTGTATGCTTTTTAAATGTTTTACGGAACGATGAAAAATCATCGTAGCCTGTTTGCATGGCAATTTCAATTAGCTGGTTGTGCGAATCTTCCATTAATGATTTGGCTGCCTCAATCTTTGTCCGTTGCATATACACAAACGGAGTATCTCCAGTGGCATGTTTGAATCGTCGTAAGAAGTTGCGCTTGCTCATATTGGTTATTTCTGCTAACTCATCAATGGCGATAAACTCACTAACCCGTTTTTCAATGGTTTGCTGCGCGAGCAACACAGGCTCATCGCCATGTGTTTTTTGCCCGTTAAAAATGGTGTAGGGACTTTGCAGAAAGCGGTCGTTGTCGATAAGCAGAATCTTTGACATAAAAACAGCCAATTCCTTGCTGATATACTTTTCGATAAGATAAATCATTAAATTTTGGAAGGACGATGCTCCTCCACTCATACAAATGCGGTCGTGGTCAATTAGCATTCTATCAATTGCCAACTCAGTTTTTGGGAATCGGTTTGCAAACTCGCGGGCGTAAACCCAATGTGTGGTGGCTGTTTTATTATCGAGCAGCCCCGTGGCTGCAAGAATGAATGAACCTGTGCATACCGTGGCAATATCGGTGCCCTCGTTGTAAAAGTCGTGAATTTTGTTTATCATCTCAGTATCGGAGATTATTGCCGCAATGTCCCTGTCGAA
>CAZTVB010000234.1:1931-5152 GCA_964616315.1 uncultured Rikenellaceae bacterium | reverse complement strand
ATATAAAACTTAAATTGATTGATAAACCAAAAGGAAACTTATAACTCCTTACATGGTTCTATAAAAGTAAAAATAAGTTATACAAAAAGCAAAGGGTTCAGGTAGAAATAACTCAAACCAGCCTCTCAGGTTCACTTGGAGCAAAGTACACGTTAGAAACGCGCACTAGCGGAGCACGCGTTACAAACGCGCGCTAGCAGAAGAAAACATCTACTTTTTGTTTACAGGTTTTTACGGGACTTGTAATCGTCGCAAACGGAGTTCATTACACAGGCCGGGCACTTGGGGTTTGTGGGGCGGCAAACCTCGCGGCCTAGGAAGGATATTGCCATTCCTACCTCATTCCATTTTTCCTGTGGGAATGCAGCCATTAGCTGCTTCTCTATTTTCTCGGGTTTTGTACCCTCGGCTACGCCTAGTCGTGGTGCAACACGTAGCACGTGTAAGTCAACAATAACCCCCTCGGCTTTATCACCCGATTCGCGGATTATTACATTGGCCGATTTACGGCCAACGCCAGGCAACTTGGTTAACTCGTCGAGTGTATGGGGTATTTTACTATCGGTTCCTACCGCCTTAGCCAAGGCAGAAAGCCAAGCCGATTTATTGCCAAAATTACGCACGCTGCTTATTAAGCGCTGTATCTCCTCAACACTTGCAGCTGCAAGATGCTCCATTGTTGGGAATTCCTTAAAGAACTCTTTGGCAACCTCGTTAATATGCTTATCGGAATCCTGCGCCGAGAGTATAACCATTACAACCAACTGGTAACGGCTCTTGTAATCTAACGGATGTTGGCGGCCTTTGTACTGCTTTAGCAAAGGCTCAATACTCTGGTTCCAGTTGGTTTCCATGGCTTAAGGTTTTTAATGTTTTAAACAAGTTTGTATCGGGGAGAGATCCCTCGACAGGCTCGGGATGACAACCTTACAAACTCTACTAATGCAATATCTTAATTCCCCACTTGCTCATCGGGGTTTTTAGTTTTCTTGCTACCTCGGTACAGCTCAAACTTCTGCAAACGACATTCAAGTGAACCATTGTAAAGTTTGATTTTACGCGATGGACGGAGTCCAAAGTTTTTAAGGGCATCGTAGTTGGCACTAATAATCCACGCATCGCATCCTTGGTAAAAATGCTTTAGTCGCGAGCCCATATCCTGGTAGAAACGGGTTATTTCCTCCAATTGCAAACGCTCGCCGTAAGGTGGATTCATAATCACAAGTCCATTTTCGCAGTTGTGCGATGAGTTGAAAAAGTCGGTTCTATCGAATGTAATCATACCCTTCACCCCTGCCCTCTTGGCATTGGCAACGGTAATATCAATTGCTCGGTTATCCACATCCTGCGCAAAGATTTTTGCCTCGCAGGGCTTGATTTTTATCTCGGCATCGGTTTTTATGCTATTCCACAACTCAGAATCGAAATCCTTCCAGCTCTCAAAACCAAAGGTACGGTTGCGTCCTGGAGCCATATTGCTTGCAAGCATGGCTGCCTCAATGGGAAAAGTACCAGAGCCGCACATTGGGTCAACAAAATCGCTCTTTTTGTCCCAACCTGTAAGTAGTATTATTCCCGCGGCCAACACCTCGCTCATTGGAGCCTCGGTTTGCTGCTGCTTGTAGTTTCTTATACCCAATTGCACTCCGGAACTATCGAGCGATACAACCACATCCCTATCATGAATATGAATATTGATTCGGACATCGGGATTCTCGGTATTCACCGATGGGCGAATTCCATGCCTATCGCGGAACTGGTCGGCAATGGCATCCTTGGTTTTAAGCGCAACATACTTAGAGTGGGTAAATACCTCGCTGTAAACACTGGCATCAATAGCAAATGTTTGCTTGTAGGAGAAATATTGCTCCCACTCTATCTTCATAATTCTATCGTAGAGCTGTTTCTCGTTATTAGCGTAAAAAGTACTAATGGGTTTAAGCACCTTAACGGCAGTTCGCAGGTGCAGGTTGCACCTGTAAAGCATTGCAGTATCGCCCTTGATACTAACAGCACGGCTAAGCACCTCAATATCCTCGGCTCCGAGTTCCTTTAACTCATTGGCAAGAACCTCCTCTAGGCCAAACAGGGTTGTAACAATTATCTCAAATTTTTCCAATGTGGTATGTATTTATATCATCCAAAAATACTGCTTTTATGGTTAAGGAAAAAATTGTAAGGTCATTTGAGTATCTTTGCCTAGGAGAAGTGGATAAAACACCTTGAGTGTTGGAGTATTGGAGTTTTGTACACGGGTATAAATGCAATTAACTTACATTTTAAACAGTTGAAAGTAGCAATTATTGGTGGTGGAGCGGCTGGATTTTTTGCAGCAATTACGGCAAAGGAGAATTATCCCAATGCTGATGTGGTAATTTTTGAAAAAGCGCAAAAGGTTTTGTCGAAAGTGAAAGTCTCGGGCGGTGGACGATGCAATGTCACCAACGGCTGCAACACTATTGAGGAGTTGATTACAGCCTACCCACGTGGTGGACGTCAACTCAAAAAGGCATTCTACACATTCAGTAATTTTGATGCTATAAAATGGTTCGAATCCCGTGGTGTTCCGCTAGTCACCCAAAGCGACAACTGTGTTTTTCCAAAATCGCAGGATTCGCAAAGCATTATCGATTGCTTTTTGAGGCAATGCAAGAAACTGGATGTAAGAATTGAAACTGGAAGAGCGGTTAAAAGCGTTAACCCACAAGGCGATAAACTGAAAATCGACTTCAGGGATGATGAAAACAACCCACAAGAATTTGATAAAGTGATTGTTACCACAGGTGGTTCTTCAAATTATGCTTCATTTAAGTGGATTGAGGATTTAGGTCATAGAATTGAAAAGCCAATTCCATCGCTATTTACATTCAACATTCTTAATAATCCGGTAACCGAGCTAATGGGAATTGTAGTGGAGAATGCACTGGTTAGTTTACAAGGCACAAAAATCAAATCCGACGGGCCTCTGCTAATAACCCATTGGGGAATGAGTGGGCCTGCAATTCTAAAACTATCGTCGTTCGGCGCAAGAATTCTGAACGAGATGAACTACAACTTCAACATTCAGGTAAACTGGACAAACGAGCAAAATTCGGAGTTTGTGTTGGAACAACTGAATGAAATTGCAAATCAGCATCCAAACAAGATACTATCAAACATAAGGCCGTACAACCTTTCCGAAAGACTATGGTTGTACTTGCTAAAGAAAAGCGAATTGCCAG
>CAZTVB010000234.1:0-1831 GCA_964616315.1 uncultured Rikenellaceae bacterium | reverse complement strand
TACAACCTTTCCGAAAGACTATGGTTGTACTTGCTAAAGAAAAGCGAATTGCCAGAGCAAAAAAAATGGTGCGAGCTTAGCAAGAAGGGAATAAACAAACTGGTCAACACACTGACAAATGATATTTACTCGGTTAAAGGGAAATCGACATTCCGTGAGGAATTTGTGACCTGCGGTGGCATTAGCCTTCAAAGCATAGACATGAATACTATGCAGAGCAAAGTTTGCAAAAACCTTTATTTTGCTGGCGAAGTTTTGGATATTGACGCAATTACAGGAGGTTATAACCTTCAGGCTGCGTGGACTACGGGGTTTATTGCAGGAAAATTACTGGATTAATAGTTTTGACCAATTGACCGTTCCACAAAAATCCGTTTATAACGAGCAGCTTTCAAAAGATAATCGGCAGACACATCGGTGCCCATGGCAATAATTTTATCGCAACAAGCAAGGCCGAGTTTATGACTTACGCCAAAATCGAAAGCAATATAAATTGCCTTAAACACAAACTCGATATTCTGTGGATGAATCTGCATTGCATCTTCAAGCACATTCAATGCCCTATTGGGTAGATTGTTTTCGATGTAAAAATCGACCAACGAAAAAATAGCCTTTTGATTGAAGTTACACTCTGTGCTAGCCAACTTCAAGTAACGCTCAGCCTCATTAAAGCGTCCCATTTTACTGTAAACAATACCAAGTAAGCGATTCCCTAATGGGGTATTTAATAAAGCAATTTGCTTTGCTACATCGAGTGCTTTACGGAAACTGCCGCCATGCGATGCAGGTAATTGCATCAGTGTATAAATTAGCTCTTCGCCCACGGCAAAATTTGAACGGTTGCTTTGCCATTCTTTCTCAAGATTTTCGGCTTTTTTAGAAAGTAATTCCAACTCATCAACAATGGTTTCGCCCCAAAACTTCACACCCTGTTTATAGGCCGCACGGGCAATAGCGTGTGCTCCCACAGGATTGGTTAACAACAAAAAACTTATAATGATAAACGCTTTTACAAAAACCCCAAACTGGTCGAAGTGGATTGAAACGCCCAGCAAGACCATTCCCAAGCCTAAAGTTGATGCCTTAGTAATAGCCGACATCCTAAGGTAAAAATCGGGTAAACGCAAAATACCAATCGCGGCAATTAGCATAAAAATTGAACCTATACTTACCAGTAAAGTGGTTATAATATCGTTAATCATATCTACTCCTTACGTTTTAGAATGTAATAAGCAAATGACATAGCACCCAAGAAAGCGATTAGCGAAAGCACAACCGCAACATCGAGGAAACTGGTATTCTCCCAAATCAACGAGAATATTGCAATTGATGCAATTACCAAAGTGGTAAACAAATCGAACGCTGTAACCCTATCGGGGAGCGATGGCCCCTTAACAAAACGGATAACCACCAACAACATCGAAATTCCGATTATAATAATTGCAACTATGAGTACGTTATTTACCATTTTGTAAAATCATTAGTGGAACACACGCAAAACTCTACGCTCAAAACCATTCTTAATTTCGGTCTTCACCCTATCGGCATCTCCGCCGGGAATATACATGGCGTGTACAAATAGGAATGTTTTATCCTCCGAAACTTCAACACTAAGCGTACCAGGAGTTAGCGAAATTAAAGAGGCTAGAATGGTTATCTCCAAATCTGTTTTAACATCCATTGGTACGGCAATCATACCTGCTTCAATTCGCCATTTCCTTGATAAAACCTCCCTAATAACCTGAAATGTGGCCACAAACATCTCCTTTGTAAAATACGCCAGCAATTCCATAAGGTACAATACCTGAAAGAAACTTTTACGATTATATAT
>CAZTVB010000233.1:0-5162 GCA_964616315.1 uncultured Rikenellaceae bacterium | reverse complement strand
TAATGATGCTTGCTGCATTAGCTATACTTACAGTCGGTTCAGGTGGTTTAGGTTTTGGCTTTGGCATAATGTTTTTTATAATGATGCTAGTTTTCATCGTAATTTATTTCTTTCCAATATATTACCTGTTCAAGTTTTCAGAATTATCGAAAATAGCCTTGGCAAATAAAGATAATGTTCAATTAACAAATGCCTTATTGTATTTGAAAAAGCATTATAAATATATGGGTATACTTACCATTGTTGTGTTGAGTCTTTACCTTCTAATATTTATTTTGGCTGGCGTTGCAGGAACTATGTCGTCGTTGTTTTAACAAGTTATTCCCAGCGAATATATTGCCCGCATATTATGCGGGCTTTTTTGTAACTTTTATTCAGTTTAGTCAAAACATATTGACTTTTAGTCAATTTTTCGCCAACTTGTTAGTTAAATTTATTTGATTTGCTCAAATGCTCAATTTGAATTTATGGAATCAATTCGAAAGATTGTGAGTAGATTTTTCAATACATTTTGGCTTAGCAAGAATGAGTATGGGCTTCCTAAGGCTCTAAAGCGCTACAACAATTCGGATTATGTAATACAGGAAAAGGCAAAATTCATCTTTTACTTGTCAATTATTCTTGTTCTCACAATGGTTTCGTTGGTATTACTTACAATTTATATACAAGTAAAGAATCCTGTTTATGGAGGGCCTTATTTTCCAGTTCTTATCCCTCAAATTGTTGTTTTTTTTATTTTTCTGGGTTGCCTTATTTTGCTGATAAAAGGCTACTATAGTTTTTCTGCACACCTGATGCTCGTATCAGCATTGTTGACTATTTGGTTGGTTGTTTTTTTCGATAAAAGTGATGCTCTTGGTAGACTTGATACCCTCTTTTATGTTTTTGCAGCATTATCTATGGCTCCACTATTAACGGGGAGAAAGAGCACTAGTATTTTTATTTACTCTCTGATTAATATTGCTTTAGTTGTCGGGTTTGTTGTTTTTTTTAAAGCAAAGTTGAATATTGGGGATGCTTCTGTTCGAAGTTTCCTTTTAGATATTGGTGTTTCGTTGATATTTGTTGGAATTGTTAGCTATAATATTTTCAGAATTAATAAAAGGGCGCTCGATAGAGCCGAAAAGGATATCAAGGAACGCAAGGAAGCAGAAGTGGCGTTAGCAAAGAGTGAGAGGAAATATAGAGAACTAGCAGACTTGTTGCCTCAAACCGTTTTTGAGGCCGATTTAGCAGGCCGGTTTACTTATGTTAATAAAACAGGTTATGAGCTCTATGGTTACACAATAGATGACTTTCAGGAAGGAATAAGTGTTTTTTCTACTATTTCTTCTAGTGAAAGGGATAAGGCTGTGAATGGATTTAAGACTGTTTTAAGCGGAGGTGCAACTAAAGGGATGGACTATACTGCGGTTCGGAAAGATGGTTCAACCTTTCCTGTCCAGATATACTCAAATGCAATAGTTGAGGATGGCCGGATTGTTGGTGTCAGAGGAACTGTAATTGACATAACTATTCGTAAGAATTATGAAGATGCTTTGAAGGAAAGCGAAGAGTTATTCAGAACAGCCATAGAGTTTATGCCCAATTCAGTGGCAATTACAGATGTTGATGGTAGATATTTACTTGTTAATAGATCGTTTACTAACGAAACTGGCTACACTGCGCAGGATGTGATTGGAGAGTCGCAGGAGGATATAAACCTTTCCATCGACCCTATGCTTAAGGAGTTAATTAAGAATAATCTTTCAACATCAGGAGTTGTAGAAAACCTTGAGATGAGGATTTTGAATAAATTTCAACAGGAGGTTTTCCTTTACTATTCTGCTAGAGTAGTTCAATTGCAAAATCAGGTGGCAATCCTAAGTTCAACAGTTAATGTAACGGAAAGAAAAAAAATAGAGTTGGAGTTAGAGCAGTATAGGAATCATTTGGAAATGCTTGTGAAGGAGCGTACAGAGGAACTGGCAACAGCAAACGAGGAACTTTTGTCGATAAATGAGGAGTTGCATACTCAGCGCGAGGAACTGGAACGCACTCTGGAAGAGTTGCGCAAAGCCCAAAAGCATTTGGTCCAAACTGAAAAGATGGCCTCGTTGGGTGTTATGGCTTCAGGGGTGGCACATGAAATCAATAATCCACTGAATTATATTTCCGGCGGTGTTTATGCTATCGACGATTATATTCGAACTAATCTTAATGAGCATGCCGAAAATCTAAACCCTCTTATTAGTGCAATAAATACTGGAGTTCAACGTGCAACTGAAATAATACGTGGTTTAAATAGATTTAGTAGACAAACTAGCAATATTGAGGAGCGATGCGATGTTCATACAGTCATTAACGATTGCTTGTCGGTGCTGAATATTCAGTTGATGAATAGGATTGAAGTTGAAAAGAGCTATGTAAATGAGAGTATCCTTGTTTTGGGGAACGAGGGTAAATTGCATCAGGCAATATTCAATATTCTATCCAATTCAATTCAGGCAATTGATGATGATGGTTCTATTAAAATCACAACAAAAGTTGTTGATGGTTTTGTTGAAATAAGAATAATTGATTCTGGCTGTGGAATTAGTTCGGACTCTTTAGGGCAAATTTTTGACCCATTCTATACCACCAAAGACCCCGGAAAAGGAACAGGACTTGGGCTAACAATAGTTTACGATATTATTAAGGAGATGTCCGGCACAATTGAGTTCGACTCAAAGGTTGGGTATGGAACTACCGTTTTTATTAAATTACCTAAAATCAGTTAATTTCTGATAAGTGTTAGTGCTCGCCTCCAGATGCGTTCTGTAAGGTCAAATAGAAAGCGATATCAAGCCGTGTGCGAACATTGGATTTACAATCCTTGGGAATTGCTTTATTTACAATTTAAAAGACGCACAGAAAGTATTACAGTGAGAACTGGTCTTATTTTTTTTGCCTCCATTTATTGTATTTTTCAACAATAATTTCTAGGTCAGAATACCTAAGTTCTTTCTTGTCTATCATTTCTTTTAATTCCTTGTAGTCTGAAAAATATCCGGATACCAAATCTTTAAAACCTATACGAGTAACTTCAGTTAAACTTCCCGTATTTTTTTTATAAAGAAAAAATGATTCGGATGACGATGCTGTGTGCGACCAAGTTCCTCCACCTGCACCTCCGCTTGGTACAAATGTTGAGTTGTAACCAGCAGATTTGCACGATAGTAAGCAAATCTCGCCATCGACAATAATCTTGGCAAAGTCTTTACCCCAACCAATATCTATTGATATGTAGTTTACAATACCTCCTTTTGAGTATCCCTTTATTTCTTTGGGTAAATAATCGTTTTTGACCCCGCTCGAATCAATAAAACTAATCTTTTTTGCAATTCCACTTAGTCTAAATGGAAAATTGTCTTTCAATTTTCCTCGAATTGTATCGCTATTTAAAGTAATAATATAACCATCAGAAAAGTTTTTCTGTGCCTTTGTCAAGTAAAATGAACTTAATAAAATGCAAATAACAATTAAGTTTTTTCTCATAAGTCATTGTTCTTAGAATAATAACGGTCGGCGGTTGCTTACGCTGGGGAGTTAACCGCCTGCCCCGTTATCCGCCGTTAAAACTTTGCTTAAATGTAGTAAAAATCTGCAAATGTATCATCAGCCCCAGTGTAAGAAACCACCTGTTGGCAACAGTTTTTATATTTTAGAAAAAACGATTCTACTTTCTCTAAAAATAATTTCTTCTCTAGGAAATTGACCTTGAGTTATGCTTGATAGGAAGTCATCATTAATTGAATTCTGCTCCCTAGAACTACCCCGAGTTTGATAAGTTACATAATTTGGGGTTGTTGTTAATCTGTTGTTATTATAAGTGGTGAAATAGCTTAAAACAGGAATTTGAATTTCTCCATTAATTTCATATGCAAATATGGTTGGTTTAAAATAAGTGGTCGGACTGGTTGTATTAGGTTTTGATTCCGTTTTTATTACATTGGGTCTAAATTTGCAGAATATCTTATTGTAATAGGCATCGAATAGCCATGTGCTTACAATAGAATCTTTAATGAAGTAAATCTCGTTATTATGCCTTGATACGATGTATTCCTCCACCTTGCCGTTGTCATAATGAAATAGAGCTTTTGAAAAACTTGTAAACTCTATAGAGAAATTTGTCTCATTGTATTTAATAATATTGCTATCCAAAGCGAATTTAAAACTGCTTGATAGCATTGAGAAATCATCTTCATATGCTTTCTTTGCAATAGAAATCTTATCCACATCGAACACTTCTCCATCAATCTGAAAAAAACGCACATTTTTGTTTTCAAATCGATTTTTTTGAAATGTTACTGGTTTAAACTCGTTTTTTTCACATGAATATGAAAAAAGTAAAATAATCAATACAGACGAAAATAAAATTTTTGCTTTCATAGTAATTATCGATAATTATTTAAAATTGTTGCCAACTCTATTATCTATTAACCATATTGCCTCTATTACGCTAAGATTCCACATTGTATAAGATTACCAATAAGTACATCAATACTGCCCTATGGTTTTATAAAAGTATAAAATAGTTAAACAATATCAATAGTAAATAAAAGTTTTATTTTTGGTAAATCATTGGTTAGTAGTTTTATGAGAAATAAAAAAGCCAGTATTAAACTGGCTTTTCTTATATTTCGATCAACTATCAACGGTCAACCAACAACTGGTTTACTCAACCCATCGTTTTACATCGTCCATGCTTGGGTTTGTTAAGCCGAGTTTGTTCTTCTTATTAAACCCGCAAATATCGTTGAATAGTTTGCCGGGGGCAACGTTAACCAATGAGGCCACTGTGTTGAATCCCATTTTCTGAAGTACAGGAACCCAATCGACTGGGATACCCTTGCTGGTGTATGCTTCAACTGTATCCTTCTGCGCTTTCTTCTCGGGGCGCATTTGTGGGAAGAATAGCACATCCTGAATGGATGGCTGGTTGGTCATAAACATTGTTAGGCGGTCAATCCCAATTCCCATACCCGAGCAGGTTGGCATACCGTACTCCAATGAGCGCACAAAGTCAAGGTCAATGAACATTGCCTCGTCGTCGCCCTTTTCGCTTAGGCGCAGCTGGTCTTGGAAACGGTCCATCTGGTCAATTGGGTCGTTTAGCTCGCTGTATGCGTTGCAGAGCTCCT
>CAZTVB010000232.1:0-5190 GCA_964616315.1 uncultured Rikenellaceae bacterium | reverse complement strand
TAGGATTTCCGTACTCATTGGCCATTTGCTTTTTTATAATTCCACCTTTTATTCGTAATTACGGCTATGGTTTTATAGCCAAAAACCGTTACCGCTGGTTTGGTAAGTTAGATACTTGTATATTTCCTTCGGAAGATTTAAAAGGTAGATTTATAGAATAGGTAATGTTATTCAAGTACTACATTGAACTCTGAATCCAAAGCTAAAACAGAATCAACTATTTCGCCATTAACGCTAAAGCCCTTTATTTTTGTAGACTTTCCTTTTTGTAGAAGTACCTGGATTTGATTATCGGTAAGGGTTTTGCCATACTGTTCAAACATTACCTTGAAGGTGCATCCACCTTTGTACTCGCTACATCCAAATGCTGTTTTGCCCTTAAGCATAGTTCCTTTTTTACACTTGGGACAAACAATTACCGCAGGCTCATCATCTTTGGGCTTACTCTTTTTTGGTGATGATTTCTTTGATTCTGCAGATTTTGATTTACTTTCCTTTTCATCTTTCTCTACCTCAACTTCAATCTGCACAATATCAATCTTTCGGTTATTTTCCCGCTTAACCTCAATCACTAGTTGACTCACCATCTCTTTCATTTCATCCAAAAAGGCTTTGGGGTCATACTCGCCTTTCTCAATCAGACGTAACTTTTTCTCCCACAACCCAGTCAATTCCGCCGATTTAAGCAACTCGTTCTGAATTGTATGGATTAACTGTATTCCTGTTTGAGTTGGGACAAGGTTCTTCTTTTCACGAGTGACGAATTTACGCTTGAAAAGTGTTTCGATTATATTTGCCCGGGTTGATGGACGACCAATTCCATTCTCCTTCATCAACTCGCGTAATTCATCATCCTCAACCTGTTTACCTGCGGTTTCCATTGCCCTAAGCAATGTTGCCTCGGTGTGCATTTTTGGCGGTTGTGTTTGCTTTTCGAGTAAGTCGGGCGTGTGCTCTCCCTTTTCGCCTTTTTCAAAATGGGGCATAATTTGCTCCTCGTCGTTTTCCGAGTCGGATTCTTTTTCGTGTTCCTTCTTGGGATAAAGCACCCGCCAGCCATCCTCAAGTATTACTTTTCCGGTGGCTTTAAATTCGTATGAAGCCACATCGCCAATTACTGTAGTGTTTGATACCACACAATCGGGGTAGAATGCAGCAATAAAACGGCGTGCAATGATATCGTAAACCCGTTTTTCCTCTAGAACCAATCCAGATGGCTTAACACCAGTAGGTATTATAGCGTGATGGTCGGTGATTTTCGCATCATCAAATACCTTTTTACTTTTCTTGATTGGTTTACCCAGCAATGGAGCAGTAAAATTTGCGTATGGCTCCATATTCTTAAGTATTCCCTCAATTTTTGGGTACATATCGTTGGGTAAAAAGGTGGTATCGACACGTGGATAGGTAACCATCTTTTTCTCGTAAAGACTTTGGATGTATTTCAACGTATCGTCAGCAGTAAAGGCGAATTTCTTATTGCACTCAACCTGCAGAGCCGTTAAATCGAACAGTTTTGGTGGTGCTTCATTGCCTTTTTTCTGCTCAAAGGAAACAATCTCGAAAAGGTTTGTTTTTATCTCCTCAATTACTTTAGCGGCCTCTTCAACAGAATTAAACCGCCCAATTGTAGAGTTGAAAATTACACCTCGATAGTTTGTTTTTATTTCCCAGAATGGCTTTGGTACAAAATTCTGAATCTCCTCAAACCTTCGAACTATCAAGGCTAAGGTAGGGGTTTGAACTCGGCCTATCGATAAAACACCTTTGCCATTCGCATACTTCAGGGTGTACAATCTGCTAGCATTCATTCCTAAAAGCCAATCGCCAATTGCACGGGCATTACCTGCTGCATACAAACGTTCAAAATCCTTTCCGTCCTTCAGTTTTTCAAAACCCTCCAGTATAGCCTCATCGGTCATCGACGAAATCCACAACCGTTTCAACGGTTTTGTGCATTCTACCTTTGTTAAAACCCATCGCTGAATTAGTTCCCCTTCAATTCCAGCATCGCCACAGTTAATAACCTCATCGCACTCGGAAACTAATCTTTTTATAATATTAAACTGCTTTTGAATACCATCGTTATCTATCAACTTAATGCCAAAGCGTGGAGGAATCATTGGCAAAGCATTCATTCTCCAAGGCTTCCAATCAGGAGTATAATCGTCAGGATTTTTAAGTGTACACAAATGCCCAAATGTCCATGTAACCTGATAGCCATTCCCCTCGAAATAACCATCCTTACGGTTTACAGCTTTCAAAATACGTGCAATTTCCTTTGCTACACTGGGTTTCTCCGCTATACAAACTTTCACTGGTAAACTAATCAATTTATCGTCAAATTTAGAATAATGATTTTAAACTACCCACCCATTTCAACGTCAAAATAACACTTAAAAAACTAACATCTTCACTTTAATCCAGATAATTAGCTAAAACTAAAACATTTTTCTACTTAATGAGTATCCATACAGTAAAAGATTACATGCATAATGTTTAACTATTGAAATTGTACCTTTACAAAATAAAAATAACACAATGAGAAAAAGTTTATTAACAACAATTGGTTTACTTTTTATCAAACTTGCAGTTGCGCAAACAAGCATTTACGATATACAGTATACAACCATTGCAGGAACAAACAACACATACCCATCACTTAAAATTAACGAAACAGTTACTACTGGTGGCATTGTAACTGCTACAAACTTTACTGACGGTCGATACTTTATATCGTCCTCAAAGGGTGGTGCATGGAATGGTGTTTTTGTTTATGACAAAAGCTACGCTCCCAACATTGGCGATAGCATTTTAATTACTGGAAAAGTAATAGAATATAATGGATACACAGAGATTTCAACCTTAACCTCGTTTAGCGTGATTAGTTCGAATAACGCTCTGCCTCCTGCCACCAAAATATCAACCACTCAAGTTAAGTCCGAAGAGTTTGAGGGAATTCTTGTAGAGATAAACAATTGTACTGCAACCACAACTTTCGATAGTTATGGCAATTGGTGGGTTAATGATGGAAGCGGAGCTTGCGAGATACGTCCAGGAATTTATAACCTTAAAAACGATAACTTCCCATTGACCGTGAACTATCCATTTAACTCTATAATTGGAGTTGTTGGAATACACTATGGCTCTATATCGCTTAATCCAAGATCAGGGAATGACATAGTACCAAACACAAATGCAATTGTTCTTTCCTTTGATAATAAAACATTGTACAATAAAGACGAATTCGAGCTACCAATAAAAATATCAGTATTCAATGAACCCATAACGGTAACTTCCTATTCGATGAAATTACAGTACAACCCAGCAATTTTTGAGTATAGAGGCTTTAACGTAACAGGCACGTTATCGGAGAATGGAACAATAACTGATATATCAACCAGCGGGAATATTGTATTAAATTATAACGGGAATATACCATTGAATAGTACAGATATTCTAGTAAACTTAAAGTTAAAACCCTTAGCAAGCGGTAATGCGAACATTCTATTTAATCACCCAACTATAAATGGTACTGAAATAAATTTACTATCGGCAGGAAGTATTCTGTGCCAGATATGCTCAACTCCAATTGGCGATACCATAACAGTGGTTCAGCGCCCATTGCTGAACATACCGTCCATAGTAACTTCTGGTGAGCAGTTAAGCATAACCTGCTTTGCTGAGCCAACAACAACGGACTGGAACGCAGAACTTATTTACGAAGGGAAAACGGTACCGCTATCTATAACGCAATCTAACTATAACTCCGATTTACAACGCTGGACCCTAACCACAACAATTCCAAATGTTGATTTATATGAACTTTACGATTTAAGGGTAACAGCATCGGGTGGCATTCTGGATGATGTTACCAACGCTGTTAGAGTGATAGACAGTTACAAGGATAGTTATTATTTTGTACATTTAACAGATACACACTTACCAACTCACCTATTTTATGAAGATACAGGCTCTAACACCGATGAGTCAGAGCTAAACGATTTATACGAAGTAATAAAGGATATCAACCTAATACGCCCTGAGTTTGTAATACTTACAGGCGACCTAATTAACGAGGGAGAGCTAGAGGACTTTGAATGCCGACGAAACCATACAAGAGCCATTGAGATGCTCAAGAAATTTGAAGTTCCTGTTTACCTAATACCCGGAAACCACGATTTGGGAGGATGGACTTCCACTCCCCCACCACAAGGAACCTCTAGAAAAGAGTGGTGGCGTTTCTTTGGCTGGCGCCAACCGCAAATTCCGCCAACCAGAGCAGAGTTCTACACCCACGACTACAGCTTCGATTACGGTAATATTCACTTTACAGGCTTAGAGGCTTACGATAATTACGATGGCTATATGTATGATGTGTATGGCGCAACAAGTTTTATTCCATCGCAAATAACTTGGCTACAAAACGACCTTGCTGCTGCAGGTAATAAAAAGAAGGTGCTGTTTTACCACTACGATTTTAAATCGGAACTAAACCTAACTGCCCTTGGGGTTGATATGGCTCTTTGGGGGCACATTCATTCCGACCAAGGTAGCACAACCACCACTCCATATAATCTTGCAACTGCCGCGGTTTGCGATGAAAAAAGGGCTTTTCGTGTTATACGTGTAAACAATGGCACTCTACAACCCCAAAGTACAACTCGCACACACTCCAATGGCGATATGCTTACCATAAACTTTAATACTGCTAATAATGGTTCACTAGATTTTGTTTCGGCAACAATCAACAATAAGTACAGCCAATCGTTCAGTAACGGCTTGGTTAAATTCATTATGCCCTTGAGCCAATACGGATATTCTGTGACCAACGGAACGCTAGAGCAAGTGTTAGTTTTAGAAACAACGGCTACTTGCTATGTGCGTGTTAGCATCCCTGCAGGAAGTGTAGTTACAACAAGTATAACAAAACTCATCTACCCTACAGATATTGAAAAAATTGGAAATGATAATTTAAAAACGACTGTTTATCCCAATCCATTTAGCAATGAAACCAAAATAGATTTCAATTTAAGTAAAGAGGAAAATATCAATATATCGATTTTCAACATTAACGGACAACTAGTAAAAACCGTGCTGAATAAAAAGATTTTACCAGGAAAATATACGGTAAAATGGGATGGAACAAATAATGCAAACCAACGAATCGGATTTGGCACATATCTATAC
>CAZTVB010000231.1:0-5196 GCA_964616315.1 uncultured Rikenellaceae bacterium | reverse complement strand
GAATTATAAATATTGGATTTGATATTACTGATAATAAGCAGCGCGAGGTAGAAATGACCAGTCTTATCAACCAACTTAAGGATTTAAAAGATAAAAAGTAGAATGATACGATACGAAATAGGCATAGTAGATACACGAAACGTAATCAAAGTCTTGCTCGACGATTTTGGTTTCGATTTCAGGGATTATGCCCTTACCTCTTTTAAACGACGCTTGGAGCACGTAATCAACAATAATGGATTACGCGATGCCGATGGCTTAATTAGTCGCCTTCAGAACAATAAGGATTTTATTGACCAGTTCCTTTTCGAAATCACCCCTGAAACTACCGAAATGTTCCGCGACCCTTCATTCTGGCGAATTCTTCGCGATGAAGTATTGGTTGAAATTACTCGAGGCTCAGCAAATAAGCCGAGAATTTGGGTGGCATCGTTCGATTCTGGAGAGGAGTTGTACTCTTTGGCAATCATTCTTAAGGAGATGAATTTGCTCGACAGCGTTCAGATATATGCAAATGTATTTACCGATAAGTGTATTAATAGGATAAAAAGTGGCAGGCTGGACCCTAAGGACTTGGAAACCAATGAGGCCAATTACCAGCGACTTAACGGGAAATTCCAGTACTCCTCATACTATAAAATGGATGGTAATACAATTGTTTTCGATACAGAGCTTGTTAAGAACATAATCTTTGTTAAGCAAAAAACAAACGTTGAGAACGACCCTGGAGCTGTTAAGTTGACTATTTTCCGTAATCAAACCATTTACTATAACCAATTGTTACATGAGAAGGTGCTTCAAAAAATATCAACAAGCATGGTAGCTGGTGGCTTTTTGGCGTTGGGTGTAAAAGAAACTTTGGAAAATACAAATGCATACAATAAATTTACCGTATTTAACGATAACGAAAAGATATATAAGCGTAAAACCACATAGCATTTATGTATAAAGCAGTAATTATAGGCGGATCGGCAGGTAGTTTTCAGGTAATAACCCGAATACTTCACTCCCTATCGCCGAACTTTCCCCTTCCAGTGCTTCTTTGCTTGCACCGCTTAAAACACGTGCGTAGTGGTTTCGTTGAGGCTTTGTCAATTAAATCGGGAATTCCTATTATTGAGCCTTTCGATAAAGAGCAAATTAAACCAGGCAAGGCTTACCTTGCTCCTGCAAATTACCATATGTACATTGAACTTGGTAATAAAATTGCTCTATCAACAGAGGAGCCAGTAAATCATTCAAGGCCTAGCATCGATTTATCGTTTGTTACAGCAGCGCAGGTTTACCGCGAAAAACTTATTGGAATCATCCTTTCGGGAGCAAATAGGGATGGCGCTTATGGCTTGAAGAAGATTAAGGATTTAGGCGGGCTTGCCATAGTTCAGGATCCCGAGGAGTGTCAGGTTAAAACAATGACTGAGGCCTCGTTGAAAATGACTAAGGTTGATTTTGTATATAATACCAACGAGATTATTAAGTTTTTACAAAATATTAAAAGTTAGCATTATGAGGCTGATCAGCACAAAATCTAAGTTTTTGCCTATAGTAGTTTTGGCACTACTACTGATTAGCGTTTTGCTTGCATTTAGCAAAGCTTACAACACAATTTTGGCATTGGGTCAAACACCCTCATTCTGGTTTGTTCTTTTTACTTTATTCCCAGCGCTTTTTGGAGTTATTATCTACTTCTTGCTTGGAAAAACAAAGGGTAAGGTTGGGTATCTTGAGGCTGAGGTTAATTCCTTGAGAACAGCATTGAGCAACTCCCTCAAAACTGAAGTAAAGGAGCAGTCCACCGAAGAGAAAGTTATAAAGATTGATGTTGAGCAGGTAACTTCACAAATAATTCCCAAGTCCGACCTTACCGATATGGAAAAATTTGGAGAGTTGATGCTGGCCAATATTGCTAAGAAATTTGATATTGTTCAGGGCTTGTTTTATCAGAAAAATGTTGAATCGGGTATTTTCTCTTTTACCGCTGGTTACGCATTTTTCTCCGAAACAGCACCCGTTTCATATATTGAGGGTGATACACTTTCTGGACAAGTTGCTAAAAATAAACAGCTGCTTAATCTCGAAAAGGTTCCCGATGGTTACATTACCATTCTTTCGGGCTTAGGAAAAGGTTCGCCTAAACATTTGCTAATATTTCCTATTGTAAGTTCGGGAAACGAAACTATCGGCATTGTTGAGTTAGCGTCATTTAAGCCCTTTAGTTCACAGCAGGAGGAACTTTTCTCAGCGTTAGGCCGTAAACTGGGAGAGTTATTGTCCAACAAACCAAATAGCCAGGATTAGTATGACATCTTTTGGGATTCTATCTGCAACTGACAGTAAAAGCGTAATCCGACGCAAGGTTACGATTGCTATTTTAATGGGTTTGCTATTCCCAATAGCCGCTTGGATTATTGATATCTCACTAAAGGGAATTCCTTTTAACCTTACAAATCTTGTGAGCATTCACAAAACTAACGGCGTGCTTTGGATTATCGATATTTTCCCGTTGGTAATGATGTACGTTGTTTGGGTTCAGGTTAAAAAGCACTACAGCAAGGTGGCAATCCTTGAGAGGGAATTAAGTCAACGCGATGAGGATATCAATAAGAACGCTCTTTTTGCCAAAAGAATAGGAGAGGGCGATTATGTATCCAGTTTTGAAATAGGAGGAGAGGACGATATTCTGGGTAAATCTTTAGTGCTGATGCGCAACAACCTGCTTTCCAACCAGAAGAAGGAAGGAGAACAGAATTGGATTGCTAAGGGCAAAGATGAAATTTCCTATATACTCCGTTTGCACAACAATATTGAGGAGTTATCCTATGAGGTTCTAGTAAAACTTATCAAGTATATCAATTCCGTTCAAGGAGCCCTTTATATATATGATGAGGAGAAGAAAATTCTGACCAACCTTGCCACCTATGCATACAACAGGAAAAAGTACGTTCAGCAGGAGTTTAGGGTTGGACAAGGTTTAATTGGAGAATGTGCCTACGAGAGGGATTACATTTACAGAACTGAACTTCCTGACGATTATGCAACTATAACATCTGGAATTTTAGGCGACAAAAAACCCAAAAGTTTACTTTTAATTCCACTTATTACCGACGAGAAACTTGAGGGTGTTCTTGAATTTGCCACTGTTGACGATGAGATTCCTGAGTTGACCATTCGTTTTCTGCGTGAGGTTGGTGAAATTATTGCGCGTACCATTTTTAACCTTAGGATAAATCAGAAAACCGAGAAACTTTTGCAGGAAGCCCAGCAGATGACCCAGGAACTCCGCGAAAATGAAGAGGAACTCCGTCAGAATGCAGAGGAGATGCGTGCTACACACGAGGAATTGGAGAAATCCAATGCCAAGTTGGAGTCCAAGATTAAGGAGGTGCAGAATGCTCAGAAACGTTTACACTCTTTGCTTGAGAATGCATCTGAAATTATTTCTATTTACAGCAGCGAAAAACAGCTTACCTATATAAGTCCGTCTGTAACAAAAATTCTTGGCTACACGCCAAACGAAATGATGAGCGGTAAGGATTTTGACCGCTTAACCCGTAAAGGCGAAAGTGATTTTAACGAGATGTTTGAGCAACTGCTCGAGAATCCTCGTATTGGAATTACCATTCAGTACACCTTTATGAAAAAGGATGGAGAGAAAATTTTCTTAGAGGTAACTGGACGTAACCTGCTTGATGACCCAGCTATTGGAGGAATAATTATCAACTCGCGCGATATTACTGAGCGCAAGCGGGCCGAGAAGGAAGAGCGTATGAAGAGCAAAATGCAATCGCTCTCCGAGAACTCCATCGATATTATTATGCGTATCAACACCTCGGGTCAGTTCTTTTACGCTAACCCAATGGTTGAGCAGTATCTAGGAATCGACTATAAGGATTTAATCAACCAAACCCTTACAGCGCTTGAGATAAACCCCGTTCTATCAAACTTTATAAAGGATGCCATTAAGAGCATCAAGGTAAATAAGGAAAAGATGGAGGGCGATATCTCCTTTGACTCCAAAATGGGCAATGTAATTATGCACATTGTTGCTATCCCAGAGTTTAACGAGAACGAACTGGAAACCATTCTGTTTGTTGGTCACGATATATCGGAGGCCAAGCGAATTGAGATGGAAATTCAGGATAAAAACAGGAAGATTACTGAGAGTATTAACTACGCGCAGCGTATTCAAACATCCATTCTTCCTAATAACAGGATTATTCGCCAGTATTTACCTAAATCGTTCATTTATTATCATCCTCGCGATGTAGTTAGCGGCGACTTCCCTTGGTTTTTCCTAAAAGATGATTATATTTACATAGCGGCAGTTGACTGTACGGGTCACGGTGTTCCAGGTGCTTTGCTATCGTTCATTGGATATTTTACGCTGAACAACGTGGTTGACCACGATTCGTCATACACTGCAGGTGAGATACTTGACAATTTGCACTATGGCGTTAGGAAAACCTTAAAGCAGGACAGACCCGATGCCGATGCACGCGATGGCATGGATATTGCATTTTGCAAGATTAACCCTAAGAAAAAGGAGTTGCAGTATTCGGGGGCTCACAGACCTTTGTTCCTTCTTCGTAAAGGCGAATTGTTGGAATATAAGGGAAATAGAAAGGCCATTGGCGGAATTCCTCACCCCAAAAAAGCAGAGGAAAATTTTGAGAATTATGTAATTGATATACAAACGGGTGATAGAGTGTTTTTCTTCTCCGACGGTATTGTGGACCAAGTAGGAGGAGAGGATAAACGCAAATACAGCCCGCAACGAGTTAGAGATATTATTTTGAACAACCAGAAGCTTTCAATGCCCGAGTTGTCCGAGGTCTTTTCAAAGGATTTAGAGCAGTTTAAGGGTGATATTAAGCAGGTTGACGATATACTTTTAATTGGAATTGAATTCTAAAATTGCTAATTATTCGTAAATTATATAATTTTACGGGCTATGGATAAGAAAAATGTCAGAGGATTTCTTGAGTTTGTTTACGACTTCTATAAGTCGATGAAGGCTCATGAGATTACCCTTGTTTACGAGGGCGAAATCACCCATCAAATTACCAAAGCGTTCACGTCGCTTACTGAGTCAAACATGGCCAAGGAGGAGGAATCCAACTCGGTTCAGAAAAAAGTGTTCCACGTAATGGTGGAATGCTTGCAGAACATCAGCAAGCACGCCGACAGTTTTGATTC
>CAZTVB010000230.1:0-5214 GCA_964616315.1 uncultured Rikenellaceae bacterium | reverse complement strand
GACACACCAAATATCGCCCAAACCATTAACCTGGGAGTTGATGGACGATTTAATCCATTCGCAGTATAAACTAGAACTATCTAAGGAGTCGGTTGAGCTTATCAGTAAATGCCGTAACTACCTCAATGCCAAAATGGAGAACGAGAGCACTCCTATCTATGGTATTACTACGGGTTTTGGTTCGCTTTGCAATCGCACTATTTCAAAGGATGAACTTTCGCAGCTGCAGAACAACCTTGTTATGTCGCACGCATGCAGCACTGGCGATGAGGTTGCTCCCGAAATTGTTAAGTTGATGCTTTTCTTAAAAGCACACGCCCTTTCGTTGGGTCATTCAGGTGTTCAGGTTGATACTGTTCAACGAATAATCGATTTTTACAATAACGATATTCTGCCTGTGGTTTACGACCGTGGTTCATTAGGCGCATCGGGTGACTTGGCTCCTCTTTCAAACCTATTCCTACCATTGATTGGGATGGGGGAGGTTCGCCATAATGGTAAAATCCGCCCAGCAGAGGATGTTCTGAAAGAGTTGAACTGGAAACCCATTGAGCTCCGCTCAAAGGAAGGACTAGCTTTGCTGAATGGTACTCAGTTTATGAGTTCGCATGGTGTTTACGCAATGGTAAAAGCATTCAAAATTGCAAAAATATCCGATATTATTGGGGCTATCTCGCTTGAGGCTTTCGATGGAAGAATTGACCCTTTCCACGCAAATATTCAGAATGTACGTCCACACCAAGGACAAATTGAGACTGCTCGTAATCTTAGAAAGATTCTTGAGGGCAGTGAATTGATTGCTCGTCCTAAAAAGCATGTACAAGATCCATACTCGTTCCGCTGTATGCCTCAGGTTCATGGAGCATCTAAAGATGCTATTAACTACGTTGCAGGTGTCCTGCTAACCGAAATTAACTCCGTTACCGATAACCCAACCATTTGGCCCGATGAGGATTTAATTATCTCGGGAGGTAACTTCCATGGTCAACCACTTGCTATAACTTTCGATTTTCTGGCAATTGCCCTTGCAGAGTTGGCAAATATTTCGGAACGACGCACTGCACAGTTAATTCTAGGATTACGTGGTCTTCCTGAATTCTTAGTGGCAAATCCAGGGTTAAACTCTGGCTTTATGATTCCACAGTATGCCGCCGCAGCAATGGTTAGCCAAAACAAGCAACTTTGTACTCCCGCATCGGTTGATTCTATTGTTTCGTCGAACGGACAGGAAGACCATGTAAGTATGGGTGCAAATGCTGCAACAAAACTGCTAAGAGTGATTGATAATGTTGAAAGAATCTTGGCCATTGAACTTTTTGATGCTGCACAGGCATTGGAGTTCCGTCGCCCAGCAAAATCATCGCCATACATCGAGGAGTTTATTGCAGATTACCGTCAAATTGTCCCTTTTGTTAAAATAGACAAGATTATGTACAAGGAGATGGACAAAACCGTTGAGTTTATCCGTCAAGGGAAATTTGAGCGATAGTTTAAACGATAGCAAATAAAAATCCTCGGCATAACCGAGGATTTTTTATTTAGTTTATTTCGAGAAGTTCAATTGGTAACTTAATAACCTGTTTCAGGTCTCTGCCCCAATCGCGCATATCGGTATCATCGGATTCGTAATGGCAAATTATTTCAACAGATAATCCATTGGAGTAAAGTTCTTCCAAACGTTTAAGCAATATTCCTAGGTAGTGCTCCGAGCATCCATTCACAAAAGTCAAGTAAAAGTGAACGCTAATTTTTTGTGGATTATATTCAGTTGTATATGCTTTAAACCAGCGCTGAATAGGTGCAAAGAAGGATTGAGGGTCGCTGGGTATAAGGTTCCCAATCATTGCTATTTCGCCATTCTCTTTACAGCACTTTACTTCAGGGGTTTCCGTTGTGGCTGGGATGTGAAGGTCAATTAACTCAACAAGGTTATCGCTTTGAATCATAACTGCATTTATAAAGTGAAAGCCACAAATGTAAAAAAAAGTTAAAACGGAAATGGATTTTAAGGAAAAATTTGATAAGCGGACTTATTTCTTTTCCTCTTTTCTAGATTCCTTGACCTTTTTCAAGAGATAATCCTTGAAGTCATAGTTGGACTGATAGAGAAGCATTATCTTTTTTGGAGGAAGGATTGTTTTAAGTTTAGTGTTGAACTCTGCAAGAAGTTCAGTTTCCTGTTTGCTAGAGTTTACATACCTATTAGTGTAATTTATTATATCGGCCTCGGATAGTTTATCCACATCCTTGGCAAATTCCTCAACAAATTTTCTACGTTCGTTTTGAATGGCTATTTTTCGTTCCCAGTATTCATCGTAGATTGGCCAAAAAACCTTAGCTTCATCAGCTGTAAGTTGAAGTTTGTTGGTTAAAAAAGTAACTTTCTCGGCCTTTAGCGCTTTTTCTGGGTCGGTGGTTTGTGCCGATAAGGAAAGGCTAAATGCTAGAGTACAGAATACTAATAAATGTTTAATCGAAATCATGGTTCAATTTCCTTTTTCTCGTCAATAATAGTTATGCAGTTATTGCTTCGAATGTAGTACCTGCGGTACATCTCTTTTGTAACCTCATCTAAACTATCCTGTTGGCGTTGTTTCTCAATTGCACGGTACAAATCCATATCCTCAAAATCCGTTATTGAGCGGCTAACAATCTCAACATAATCAGTGCCAATCCGTGATTTGTGCTTCTGTGTTAAAGGGCTTGCCATGTAATATCCAAAGTAAGCTAAAACGGCCATAAACGCAAAACCTGCAGCAAAAGCTAATTGTGAGCGGAGCGAAAATGCCCAACCTTCTTTTACGGGAGCAGTCTCGTGCTTTACGTCTGTGGACTGAATTCTGTCCTGAATGCGGGAGGCTAAATTATCAAAATAACCTTCCGGAACAGAGAATGGTAATTCCTTCCCCGCTTTAAAATCGTTAAACTCTATTTTTTCCTTCTCACTCATCTCCAGTGTCTTTTCTAAATTTATGATGGTGCAAAACCAGTAAGGTTTAATCTTCCTCTAAAAATTTTTCAATTTTTTTTACCGCATGATGAAACGATGCTTTCAGTGCGCCAACCGATGTTCCTAGTGTCTCTGACATGTCTTCGTACTTCATTTCATCGTAGTACTTCATGTTAAACACAATTCTTTGTTTTTCAGGTAATTTAAGAATTGCTTTTTGTAACTTAATTTGCAACTCATTGCCATTAATGTAGGGGTCGGTTTCTAAAGTTCTACACAATTGTTGTTCCACATCAACTAAAGGAAGTAAAAATTTAGTCTTTTTTTTCTTTAAAAACGTTAATGCCTCGTTAGTGGCAATGCGGTAAAGCCATGTAAATAGTTGTGAATCTTCGCGGAACGATTCTAACCCGCTCCACACTTTCAGAAAGGTATTCTGGATTACATCGTCGGTATCATCATGACTGATGACAATTTTACGAATGTGCCAGTATAGTCGCTCCTGGTATTTACGCATCAAAAGATTGAATGCATAGTTTTTTGTATCGCTTTTGCGAAACATCTCCAGCAGTTCCCTGTCGGAATAACTATTCATTCAATCCTTAGTGTTATTTATTTACGTGCAATTGCCCTTAATGCGGCATCAACAATGTTTGGAGTATCAAGTCCATACTTCACCATTAGGTCGTTAGGAGTTCCACTTTCGCCAAAAATATCGTTAACTGCAACCATTTCAAGCGGAGTAGGCATTCTGCGAGCAAGGGTTTGAGCAATGCTATCGCCCAATCCTCCGTTCATCATATGCTCCTCGGCCGAAACTGCACAACGAGTTTTGCTAACGGAGCGGATAATTGCTTCCTCGTCCAATGGTTTAATTGTATGAATATTGATTACTTCGGCAGAGATTCCTTTCTCTGCAAGAATATCGGCAGCCTCCAGTGCTTTCCAAACCAAGTGTCCAGTAGCAAAAATTGATACCTGATTTCCATCCTGAAGTGTAACGGCTTTACCAATTACAAACTCTTGGTCTGCTGGGGTGAAGTTTGGAACTACAGGACGACCAAAGCGAAGGTAAACAGGGCCAACATGCTTTGCAATGGCTAATGTTGCAGCCTTTGTTTGGTTATAATCGCAAGGGTTGATAACAACCATGTTGGGAAGCATTTTCATTAATCCTAAATCTTCCATCATTTGGTGGGTTGCACCATCCTCGCCTAATGTTAATCCAGCGTGTGATGCGCAAATCTTAACATTCTTGTTGGAATAAGCTACGCTTTGACGGATTTGGTCGTAAACACGTCCTGTTGCAAAAGCAGCAAAGGTTCCGGC
Organism: uncultured Rikenellaceae bacterium; assembly: GCA_964616315.1. Taxonomy (GTDB): domain Bacteria; phylum Bacteroidota; class Bacteroidia; order Bacteroidales; family Tenuifilaceae; genus SB25. The sequence continues at coordinate 935 of CAZTVB010000230.1, read as the reverse complement.
GAATGGAATTTTACCACCTATGGTTAAGCCTGCAGCCATTCCAATCATATTTGCCTCGGCAATTCCTGTTTGCACAAAACGCTCAGGGAACTCCTTAACAAAATCGTCCATTTTAAGCGAGCCAATCAAATCGGCGCAAAGTGCAACAACATTTGGGTTCGATTTACCAAGCTCGTACAACCCTGCACCAAAACCTGAACGGGTATCTTTGTTTCCTGTTGAAGTATATTTCATCTTTAAAAAATTCTTATGCGTTACGTTTCATTCTTTCCATTGCCTCCTTGCGAATTTGTCCAATTATAACCAATTCAGCGGTGGCTTGATTTGTGGCAAGAGGTATATTATTAACATTACAAGCTTCTAACAATCGGCGAATATCCTCATGATGAGCCTGAACAACTTTATGGTCGCGAAGGAAAATTACGATATCAACCTCGCCTTTTTCTATCATACTAGTTATTTCATTGTAACCACCGTATTGCCCTTGGCTAAGGTGTCGGCATTTAATTCCTTGTTCCTCAATGAATTCTGCAGTTCTTCCAGTTGCGAGTAAATTTACACCAGGCAGCCACTCTTCGTGTTCCTTCAAGAACTTAACCAGTTCTGGTTTTTTTGCATCATGTGCAATTACTGCAATATTTTTCATTTTTACTAATTATTAAATATTCATCGAATTAAAAATCGCCAATAGTTTCTGGCAGTTGAGCCATAGCTTTTGCAAATTCCTCATCACTTGGGGCTTTTCCGTGCCACTTGTGGGTTCCCATCATAAAATCAACGCCCATTCCCATTTCGGTACGCATAAGTATAACAACAGGTTTTCCATTGCCAGTGCGTTTTTTTGCCTCGGCAAAACCAGCAAGTAGTTGTTTCATATCGTTTCCATTGGCTTCTACAACATCCCAGCCAAACGATACCCATTTAGCTTTTAAGTC
>CAZTVB010000229.1:0-5235 GCA_964616315.1 uncultured Rikenellaceae bacterium | reverse complement strand
CTCCAGGTTAAAGGTGGTGCGGCAAACCCATCACCGCCAATTGGTCCTGCTCTTGGTTCTAAAGGAGTAAACATTATGGAGTTCTGCAAGCAATTCAATGCAAGAACTCAATCACAAGCTGGTAAGGTTTTACCTGTAGTGATTACTGTTTACAGCGACAAGTCTTTCGACTTTGTTGTGAAAACCCCTCCCGTACCAGTACAGTTGCTTGAAGTTACCAAGCTACAAAGTGGTTCGGCTGAGCCAAACAGGAAAAAAGTTGCCTCAGTAACCTGGGAACAAGTTAGGCAAATTGCGCAAGACAAGATGCCCGATTTGAACTGCTTCACTCTGGAGTCTGCGATGAAGATGGTAGCAGGTACAGCCCGGAGCATGGGTATAACTGTAACTGGAGAATTCCCAGTTAATTAACATTAAACCTCTTTTGCGCAATGACAAAACTGACTAAAAACAGGAAGATTGCTCTGTCGAAAACCGATGCTAATAAGCAATACAAACTTTCTGAAGCAGCAGCACTGTTGAAGGAGATTACCTACACTAAATTTGATGCATCGGTAGATATCGATGTTCGCTTAGGTGTAGACCCACGTAAAGCAAACCAAATGGTTCGCGGTGTGGTTACTCTTCCTCACGGTACAGGTAAAAAAGTACGCGTTTTGGTACTTTGTACACCTGACAAAGAAGAAGCTGCGAAACAAGCAGGAGCCGACTATGTAGGTCTCGATGAGTATATCGAGAAGATTAAAGGTGGATGGACTGATGTAGACGTTATTATTACTATGCCAACAGTTATGGCAAAGATTGGCGCACTAGGTCGTGTTTTAGGTCCACGTGGTCTTATGCCTAACCCAAAGAGCGGAACTGTTACTATGGAAGTTGATAAAGCTGTTAATGAGGTTAAGCAGGGTAAGATTGACTTCAAGGTTGATAAGTTCGGTATTATCCACTCATCAATCGGGAAGGTTTCATTCGATCCTGAGAAAATCGTCGACAATGCTATGGAGTTTATCAACACTATTATTAAGTTGAAACCAACATCGGCAAAGGGTACTTATATTAAGAGTATCTATATTTCAACAACGATGAGCCCTGGTTTATCCATAGACACTAAGTCAATCTCAGCGGCGAATTAATAACCGTATCACAGACCCAATTTACTATGAGAAGGGAAGATAAAAATTTACTGATTGATAAGCTTACCGAGCAGATTAAACATTATCCTCATTTTTACCTTGCGGATACTTCGGAACTAAATGCCGAAGTAACTAGCAAACTTAGAAGAGTTTGCTTTGAGAAGCAGGTAAAATTGGTTGTGGTAAAAAATACCCTTCTGAAGAAAGCCTTAGAGCGTAGCGGAAAATCTGATTTTTCTGCAATTTTCGAAACGCTTAAAGGGTCTACTTCAGTAATGTTTACTGAAACTGGTAATGTACCAGCTAAGCTGATCAAGGATTTTCGTAGAGAATTTCCAAAACCCTTACTGAAAGCTGCCTTTGTAGAGGAGTCAATATACGTAGGTGAAAACCAACTAGAAGCACTTGCATCGCTTAAGAGCAAAAACGAGCTTATTGCCGATGTTATTGCACTGTTACAATCACCTGCAAAGAATGTTATTTCTTCGTTACAATCAGGCGGAAATATTCTATCTGGTGTTGTTAAAACACTATCTGAAAAGGAAAAATAATTTTAGTTTAAAATCAATTTAAATACTTAGCAAAATGGCAGATCTTAAAAAATTTGCAGAAGACTTGGTAAACTTGTCAGTTAAAGAAGTTAACGAATTAGCCAAGATTCTAAAAGACGAATACGGCATTGAACCTGCTGCAGCCGCTGTTGCTGTTGCCGCTGCACCTGCTGCTGGTGGTGCTGCACCTGCTGAAAAAACTTCATTTGATGTTATTCTAAAATCAGCTGGTGGTGCTAAACTTCAAGTTGTTAAATTAGTAAAAGAACTTACTGGTTTAGGACTTAAAGAAGCTAAAGACCTTGTAGATGCTGCTCCAAAAGCAGTTAAAGAAGGCGCTTCTAAAGAAGAAGCTGAGTCTCTTAAAGCACAACTAGAAGAAGCTGGAGCAGAAGTTGAACTTAAATAGCACAAGCCTATATTAGGTATAAGGTTTAGGATCTATGAAAATAGATTCTAAGCCTTTTTATTGTTATGTTTTACGGTTCAACAAATTCCAACGCAATGTCTCAAAATAACAATAACATCAGAATTAACTTCTCTAAAACTAAGAGTCGTTTCGATTATCCTGACTTTTTGGAGATTCAACTTAAGTCTTTCGTTGAGTTCTTCCAGTTAGGAACTACACCTGAAGAGAGAAAGCACGAGGGGCTATTTCAGGTTTTTTTAGAGAATTTCCCTATTACCGATACCAGAAACAACTTTGTTCTGGAATTCCTCGATTATTATGTAGATCCTCCTAGATATTCCATTGAGGAATGTTTGGATAGAGGATTGACCTTTAGCGTTCCGCTTAAGGCAAAATTAAAACTTTACTGTACCGACCCTGAGCATGAGGATTTCGATACTGTGGTTCAAGATGTTTACTTGGGCACTATTCCTTACATGACTCCAAGGGGAACTTTTGTTATTAATGGTGCTGAGCGTGTGGTTGTTTCCCAACTTCACCGCTCACCAGGCGTATTCTTCGGTCAGAGTGTGCATCCTAATGGTACAAAACTTTACTCCGCACGTATTATTCCTTTCAAAGGATCGTGGATTGAGTTTGCTACCGACATCAACAATGTGATGTACGCCTATATCGATCGTAAGAAGAAGTTACCTGTAACAACTTTGTTGCGTGCCATTGGTTACGAAAGCGATAAAAATATTCTTGAAATATTTAATTTGGCTGACGAAATTAAAGTTTCTAAAGTAAACATTAAGAAAGTTGTTGGCCAACGACTAGCCGCTCGCGTTTTAAAAACATGGGTTGAAGACTTCGTTGATGAGGACACTGGAGAGGTAGTTTCCATTGAACGTAACGAGGTTATTCTCGATCGTGAAACCGTTATTGAGAATGAACACGTAGATGCCATTGTTGATTCGGGTGCTAAGTCGATCCTTATTCACAAAGAGAACCAGAGCATATCTGATTTTGCCATTATTTATAATACGCTGCAGAAGGATCCCTGTAACTCTGAAAAAGAGGCTGTGGTTCATATCTATAGGCAGCTCCGTAACTCTGAACCACCAGATGAGGCTACTGCTCGCGACGTTATCGAGAAATTATTCTTCTCCGATAAACGTTACGATTTAGGTGAGGTTGGACGTTACCGTATCAATAAAAAACTGAATCTAAATACTGCGTCGGATACCAAGGTACTTACAAGAGAAGATATCATCGAAATCATCAAGTATTTGATTGAACTAATCAACTCAAAGGCCGATGTGGATGATATTGACCACTTAAGTAACCGTCGTGTTCGTACAGTTGGTGAGCAGTTAGCTGCTCAGTTCAGCGTTGGTTTAGCTCGTATGGCTAGAACAATTCGTGAAAGAATGAACGTTCGCGATAATGAGGTGTTTACCCCAATAGATCTTATTAACTCTAAGACTCTATCGTCGGTAATTAACTCGTTCTTTGGTACCAACCAACTTTCGCAATTCATGGATCAAACCAACCCTCTTGCCGAGATGACCCACAAACGTCGTCTTTCAGCATTAGGACCAGGAGGTTTGTCTCGTGAGCGCGCAGGTTTCGAGGTTCGCGACGTACACTATACACACTACGGACGTTTATGTCCAATTGAAACTCCTGAAGGACCAAACATCGGTCTTATTTCTTCGCTTTGCGTATTTGCTCGTATTAACGATTTAGGTTTCATTGAGACTCCTTATCGTAAATCGGATAACGGAAAAGTTGGATTAACCAACGACGATGTTATTTACTTGAGCGCGGAAGAGGAAGAAGCAAAAATTATTGCTCAGGCAAATGCTATCTTAACCGACAGCGGTGAATTTGTAAATCCAAGAGTTAAGGCTCGTTATGAGGGTGATTTCCCTCTATCGGAGAAAGAGACTGTGGATTTGATGGACGTTGCTCCAAACCAAATTGCATCTATTGCGGCATCACTTATTCCTTTCCTTGAGCACGATGATGCAAACCGTGCGTTGATGGGATCGAACATGATGCGCCAGGCTGTACCTTTACTTAACCCTGAGGCTCCAATTGTTGGAACAGGCCTTGAGGCTTCGGTTGTTAGCGATAGCCGTGTACAAGTTGTTGCCGAGGAGGATGGTATTATTGATTATGTTGATGCTGAGGAAATTATAGTTCGTTATAATAGGACTGAGGATGAGGTTTTTGCTAGTTTCGATCCTGAATTAAAGCGTTACAAACTTCCTAAGTTCAAGAAAACAAACCAGAATACATCTATCACCTTAAAACCAATTGTTAGAAAAGGTCAGGAGATTAAGAAAGGCCAAATTCTAACCGAAGGTTATGCAACTCGCAACGGTGAATTAGCGCTAGGTAGAAACCTTAAAGTGGCATTTATGCCCTGGAAAGGTTATAACTTTGAGGATGCTATTGTTATCAGCGAGCGTTTGTTGCGCGACGATATGTTTACATCAATTCACATTGATGAGTATATCCTTGAGGTGCGCGATACCAAGAGAGGTATGGAGGAGTTAACTTCCGATATTCCTAACGTTTCCGAAGAGGCAACTAAAAACCTCGACGAGAATGGTATGATTCGCATAGGTGCTAATGTTGTTCCTGGCGATATTCTTATTGGTAAGATTACTCCTAAGGGAGAGTCCGATCCAACTCCTGAGGAAAAACTTCTTCGCGCTATCTTTGGCGATAAAGCTGGTGATGTTAAAGACGCATCATTAAAAGCATCTCCTTCTCTATATGGAGTTGTGGTTGACAAGATGCTTTTTTCTCGTGCTATTAAGGATGAAAGGGAGGCCAAAAAGTCAAAAACTAACGACAAGGCTATTCTTGAGAAATTAGATAACGAATTCAATCGTCACGCAGCAGATTTGCTAAACAAATTGGTTGACAAACTATTTGTCTTGGTAAATGGTAAAACATCTCAGGGTGTTTATGATAACTTGAGTCAGGAAATTATACCACGTGGAGTTAAGTTTACCCAAAAGATGCTTGCAGAGATTGACTATATGAATGTTAATCCTAACAAGTGGACTACCGATAAACAGAAGAACGATCTTATTAAAGCAGTTATTCAGAACTATATCCTTAAGTGGAAAGAGTACGATGCTGA
>CAZTVB010000228.1:0-5257 GCA_964616315.1 uncultured Rikenellaceae bacterium | reverse complement strand
GCGATGCAAAAATCACAGAGATTTACGAGGGAACATCGGAGGTGCAGCGTATGGTAATTTCAGCGGCATTGCTAAAATAATTTCCGAGTAGTTCATTTTAAAAAGTAGAGAGTATGAAAATTGTAGTTTGTATAAAGCAAGTTCCAGATACAACCGAAATCAAAATAAATCCCACCACAGGCACATTAATTCGCGAGGGAGTTCCTAGTATCATCAACCCCGACGATAAAGCTGGGTTAGAGCTTGCGTTAATCCTAAAGGATAAGTTCAACGCTCATATCACAGCGATAACCATGGGGCCAACCCAAGCGGAAGATGTTCTGCGCGAGGCATACGCAATGGGAGTTGATAGGGCTATTCTGCTTACCGATAGAAAGTTTGCGGGTGCGGATACTCTTGCAACATCGCACGCATTGGCAGGCGCATTGAGGAAACTTGAATTCGATTTGCTTATAACTGGTCGACAAGCCATTGATGGCGATACCGCTCAGGTTGGTCCTCAAATTGCCGAGCATTTGGATTTGCCTCAGGTATCGTACCTTGAGCATTTGGATTTTGATGGTAAGAATACTTTCACAATGAAGCGCAGGGTTGAGGATGGTTATGAAATGCTTCAGGTTGATGGTCCTTGCGTAGTTACCGTTCTTTCAGGAGCATACAAGCCTAGATATATGACAATTAATGGAGTTGTTGGAGCATACGAAAAGGTTGTGGAGTTCTGGGGCTACGAGCAAATTGATGTTGAAGAAAGCAAACTTGGACTAAAGGGTTCGCCGACACGTGTACACAAAGCATTCTCTAGGGGCGTTAAAGCACCTGGCGAACTTTACGAGGTTGATACCAACGAGGCTGTTGGCATTATAATCAGCAAACTGAAAGAAAAATTCATCATCTAAATTCAAAGGAAATGGAAATATCAGCATATAAAGGCGTTTTTGTTTTTGTAGAACAACGCCAAGGCGAAATTCAAAATGTATCGCTTGAACTACTCGGGAAAGCTCGCGATTTGGCAGAATCGCTTAATGAAAAGGTTTATGCTATTCTTTTAGGCAGTGGTATTTCGTATCAGGCAAATATGCTAATTGCTCACGGTGCCGATGTTGTTATCTGTGCCGATTCATCAGAGTTGAGTAACTACTTAACGGAGCCATACACACAGGCAGTTTGTCATATCGTTAACGAGTACAAGCCAAACATCTTAATGCTAGGAGCTACCACAATTGGGCGCGATTTGGGTCCACGTTTATCGGCTCGTTTGGAAACGGGATTAACGGCAGATTGTACAAAACTCGAAATATCGGACGACAAAGATTTGCTAATGACACGTCCTGCTTTTGGTGGAAACCTTATGGCGACAATTGTTAGCAAGGAACATCGTCCGCAAATGAGTACTGTTCGTCCGGGAGTTATGAGAAGTCTTGCTGCCGATTCAACTCGCCAAGGCGAAGTGGTTATGGTTAACGTGCCTTTTAATAAGGATAAGTTCAGGGTTAAACTATTAAACGCCGTTAAGGAAAAAACTGAGATGGTTGATATTAGCGAGGCTAAAATTCTTATTTCGTGCGGTAGAGGTATGGCTAATGTTGAAAGCTTAAAGACCATTGACTATTTGGCTGAAACACTCGATGCACAGGTATCGGCATCAAGAGCCGTGGTTGATGCTGGATTGATATCGCACGACCGACAAGTTGGCCAAACCGGAAAAACCGTTCGTCCGGATTTGTATTTTGCCGTGGGAATATCGGGAGCAATTCAGCACCTTGCAGGCATGGAAGAATCGGGCTACATTGTTGCTATCAACAAGGATAAATTTGCGCCAATCTTCCAAGTTGCCGATTTAGGCGTTGTGGGCGATGCAAAACAGATAGTAAAACAACTTAACGAACGGTTGAAAAAATAAATAGTTTTAGAAAACTAAAAAGCCCCGAAAGTAAGAATATCGGGGTTTTTTTATTGCAACAAATAATGTTCTAAGCACAAACGTTTTCGGACTGTAATTAAAGCTCTAACGAACCTGCTATCTGACATATAATTTTGAGCATCGGATTTTAACAATATTTACCAATAATATTGTACATTTGTAAGTTTTGATGCCCTAATAAATTCAATTTGTAGTGAAATTTGATTTGGAAGTAACAAATAGTAACAAAACCATAAGATGTGACAAATATCTTTTAGTTTAAATGGGAGAAAAATTTTGTAATTATTGAAAATCTATAGATATGAAGAATAAGTTTATCTCGGCTGAAGAAGCTGCTTCGATGGTTAAAGATGGAATGACCATTATGTTCGGTGGTTTTATGGCAGTGGGTAGCCCACATAGCATCATTGCTAAATTGGTTGAGAAGGGTGTAAAAGACCTTACCATTATTTGCAACGATACTGCATTCCCCGATAAAGGAGTTGGTTTGTTAATAGCCAATAAGCAGGTTAAAAGGGTAATTACATCGCACATTGGAACAAATCCCTGCACTATAGAGCAATTCAACAATAAGGAGATAAGCATTGAATTCAACCCACAAGGAACTCTAATTGAACGTATTCGTTGTGCAGGAGCAGGACTAGGTGGATTCTTAACCCCAACCGGAATTGGAACTATTGTGGAAGAGGGAAAGCAAAAAATTAACATTGATGGCACCGATTACCTTTTGGAAAAACCATTACACGCCGATATTGCTCTACTTGGAGCAAGCATCTCCGATACAATTGGTAATTTGGTTTACAAAGGTTCATCACAAAACTTCAACCCAATTATTGCCACCGCAGCCGATATTGTAATTGCTGAGGCCGAAGAGGTTGTTGAGATTGGACAAATTAGCCCAGAGAACGTTAAAACACAGTCGATTTTTGTAACTCACATTGTAAAAAAATAATTCTAAAATATTAATGCTATGGATAGTAAAGTGATGATTAGGGTTAGAATGAGCTCGCACGATGCTCACTACGGCGGAAATTTGGTTGATGGAGCTAAAATGCTTCAACTTTTTGGCGATGTGGCTACAGAACTTTTAATTAGACAGGATGGAGATGAGGGCCTTTTTAAGGCTTACGATTCCGTTGAGTTCATAGCTCCTGTTTACGCAGGTGATTATATTGAGGCTGTTGGCGAAATTACCAATGTTGGTAATACTTCCAGAAAGATGACTTTTGAGGCTCGTAAGGTAATTGTTCCTCGTCCTGATATTTCCGATTCAGCTTGCGACCTTCTTGCAGAACCTATTGTTGTTTGCCGTGCAAGTGGTACATGTGTTGTTCCAAAAAATTGTCAACGTAAATAACCAAGCTAGCTATGGAAAAACTAATTATCACCGCTGCTATTTGTGGCGCAGAGGTAACCAAGGAGCAAAATCCTGCGGTTCCTTACACCGTTGAGGAGATTGTTAGAGAGGCTAAATCAGCTGTTGATGCCGGTGCAGCCATTGTTCACCTACACGTTCGTTGGGACGATGGTAGGCCAACACAGGACAAAGCTCGTTTCAAGGAGTGCATCGATGCTATTCTAAAAGTTTGCCCCGATGTGATTCTTATTCCATCTACTGGTGGTGCTGTAGGAATGACCGCCGAGGAGCGTTTGCAGCCAACCGAGTTGCCAATTGAAATGGCTACTCTCGATTGCGGTACCTGCAACTTTGGCGACGAGGTATTTGAGAACACTATGCCTATGATGCGCGATTTTGGTAAGCGTATGATTCAGAATAATATTAAACCCGAGTACGAGTGCTTTGAAATGGGTCACTTAGATACAATTTTGAATATGGTAAAAAAAGGACAAGTTCCCGGTGCTCCACTCCAATTCAACTTTGTACTTGGTGTTCCTGGTTGTACTCCTGCAACAGTTAGTAACCTTGCTTGGTTGGTAAATGCAATTCCTGCAGGTTCAACTTGGTGCGCAACAGGTGTTGGTCGTCACGAGTTCTTGTTAGCAGCACCTGCTATTGCAATGGGCGGTAACGTAAGGGTTGGTTTTGAGGATAACCTTTACCTAGAGAAAGGCGTGCTTGCAAAATCGAACGGTGAGTTAGTTGCCAAGGTTGTTCGCATTGCTAAGGAACTTGGTCGCGAAATTGCAACATCGTCAGAAGCTAGAGAAATTCTAGGTCTTAAGAAGAAATAATACTAATAATATTAATAAATTGACAAAATGAAGAAGGGAAATAAGTACGGAACCCACAGGGTTATTGAGCCAAAAGGTGTTTTACCACAACCAGCTAATAAGATTGATAACAACATGGATGAGATTTACGATAACGAAATTCTCATCAATGTGCAAACTCTAAATATCGACTCTGCATCGTTTACCGATATTGAGGCTCGCGCTAATGGCGACCACAAGAAGATTGCTGAAATTATGATGGAGATTGTAGAGAAACAAGGAAAGCACCGCAATCCTTGGACTGGTTCAGGTGGTATGCTACTTGGTACAGTTGAGAAAATTGGCGATGCTCTTGCTGGAAAAATCGACCTAAAGGTTGGCGATAAGATTGCTACTTTGGTTTCTCTTTCTTTAACTCCACTTCGTATCGATAAAATCAAAGAAATCCGCGCTGATGTTGACCAAGTTGACATCGATGGTAAAGCAATTCTTTTCGAGAGCGGTATCTACGCAAAAATTCCTTCCGATATTCCTGCAAAACTTGCTTTATCGGCTCTTGATGTTGCTGGTGCTCCTGCTCAAACCGCAAAATTGGTTAAACCAGGCGATACAGTTCTTATCATTGGTGCTGGTGGAAAATCTGGTATGCTTTGCTGCTACGAGGCAAAACGTAGGGCTGGTGTAACTGGTAAGGTTATTGGCCTTTGCCATAGTAAAAAGAGTGCCGATAGATTAATCGACCTTGGTTTCTGCGATCACGTTTTCACCGCTGATGCAACTCAACCAGTTCCAGTTCTTGAGAAAATGGAAGAGCTAACAGGTGGTCAAATGGCCGATGTTACTATCAACAACGTAAACATCAACGATACCGAAATGACAAGCATTCTTTGTACTAAAGATACTGGCGTTGTTTACTTCTTCTCAATGGCAACCAGCTTTACAAAAGCTGCACTAGGTGCTGAGGGTGTTGGTAGCGATGTTACAATGATTGTTGGTAACGGATACACCAAAGGTCACGCTGCAATTACGCTTGAGATACTTCGCGAAAGCGAAAAACTACGTAAGGTTTTCACAGAGCTTTACGCATAGTAAAACATTGTAACAATTTTTTACAGCTAGCAAATTATATGAAGCAAGGATGTAGATACGGAACTCATAGAGTTT
>CAZTVB010000227.1:0-5264 GCA_964616315.1 uncultured Rikenellaceae bacterium | reverse complement strand
GCGTAGTAGATTATATCCTGATAGTCGATAGTAGGAATTTGCAGATGAGCCCACTCTGGCATCTCCATATTTAACCAATGACGGAAAGCTTTAAGTCGGAACTCCAGCATCCACTCGGGTTCTCCTTTTTTCTCGGAGATTATTCGTACAATATCCTCGTTAAGCCCTTTGGGAATTGTTTCTGTTTCGATTTCGGTAACAAAGCCGTACTTGTACTCCGACCCGGTTACCTCATCAAGTATTTTATCCTGTTCGTTTGCCATTTGTATTTGAAAACTTTTACATTCTTAGATTCATTTAACACTAAGTATAACAACCCTTACGGGCTATTGTTTAAAAAATAACAATCAAATTAGAATTAATCTAAATTAACGGCAAAGATATTCAGTTTGGATGTAAATTGAAAAGAAAATTAAATGTTATTGGTGATGTTTTATGTCAATTTGTGAGAATTAAAAAGGTTTAGCACGTAAACAGTGCCAAACCTTGAATCTTATTATAACATTAAATGGTTATGATTAGTAACTAAAATGCTTTGCTGTTTCTTTTAAGTTCCCAGCAAGTTGAAGCAAACGCTCAGAGTACGAAGCTAAATCGCGAGCGGCATCGCCTGTCATGCTGCTTACATTGTTTAACTTCGACATCGACTCATTAATTGTATGGGTTTGCTCTAGTTGCTGTTCAAAGTTGCGGGCAATTTCAACTGTAATATCAGCCGTCTTATTAATTTCTGAGACCAACATCTCCATAACCGTTCTAACCTCATCAACGGTTGAAAGGCTTGTGCGCGAAAGGTCAACAATTTCCGATGCGGCCTGTTTGGAACGTTCTGCCAATTTGCGAACTTCGCCAGCAACCACAGCAAATCCACGGCCGTGTTCGCCTGCACGAGCAGCCTCAACTGCAGCATTCAACGCAAGAATATTGGTTTGGAATGCAATATCGTTAATTACCTGTATTTTATTGGTAACCTTGGTCATAGCATCCAGCGCCTGTTGTGATATTTCGGTTCCCTTTTTAATTGTGTGAACGGCCGTTAAAGAGATCTCGCGAGCTTTTTGAACGTTGGAGTTACTCTGCTCAATGGACTGTGTAACCTTACGAACAGCATCGGAAACATCGGTAGATGTGTTTGAAAGTTCCTCAACCGTAGTGTTCAGTGTCTCAGTGCTAGTATTCATTGTCTGGCCAGAGTTAATAATCTCCTCGGAAACACTACCAATACTACGGAATGTGCTCCTTAACCTATCGGCCATGCTGGAGAGCGATTTGGATAACTGTCCAATTTCATCGCCAGAGTTATCGTCCATTGTAGCATTCAAATCGCCATTGCTTATTTGCGAAGCAAAATTCACGCCTCTAATGACTCTTCGCGATATTTGGGTTGAAACAATTCCAATAACAAGCGTTATAAGAATTAAACCTACTATTCCCACGATAAAAAGCACAATCCCGCGCGACCTAGATTCGTCCAAAACGTCATCAATAATAACCATTACACCTAAACACCAAGGAGAATCGGAACCTTCCATTGTAATTGGGTTGAAGTAGGCAACAACCTCTTTGCCAGTATCGGTATGGGTTGCGGATATTGTGAAGGCTTGACCTTTGGCAATTTTCTCGGAAATGTGCTGGGACTTATCCTCATCAGCATTTATTTCGGCCATGGTTTTGCCAATTACCGATGTGTCGGGGTGTGAAACGTATATACCACCATTAGATAGTAGGAATGAGTAACTATTGCTGAATAGTTGAAGTTTGTCAACCCGTTCCTTCATCTCCGTTAAATCGATGTCGCAGCCCACTGTTCCAACCATTTGTCCATTATAGACAATTGGACTAATAAGGCTAGTCATGTGTATTTTCCTATCGTCAGTGGTGCGATATTTATAAAAATAGGGCTCGAGAATGGTATTCCCGTTTAGATTTTTTGTAACCCACAAACTTTTATCGGAAAGATTCTCGAACGATGCGGTGTCCTGCCTATAAAGTATAGTTTCGTTTTCCCAGTAGTAAGTGCAACGCAATCGGCCTTTGGAGCCACTTCTTCTGTCAAACTTAGATAAATCCCAGTTAACCCAAAGCGAGCGGATGTTCTTATGCTTTTTCAACACATCGTACTGCATCTGCTTTTGAACGGATAACCGCCATTTATCATCGGCATTAACAAATCCTTGCATAGCAACAGCCAACGTTTTGGTAACGCTCAGTTCGTTGTTGAGTTGGTCTTGAAAACTTCTTGCAGACTCTGTTACGAGGGTACTAACATACTTATGAGCATTATTCAGATTATCTTGCTGAGTGCTCCTAATAAGGTATATAAACACAAACAGGTAAACAATGGTGGAAATTCCAAGTAAGAGAATAAGCATCCTAAGGCGCAAACTCATGTTTTTGAATTGCATACTGATTATAGTTAAAGGTTAAACTTTGGGTGGAATAGGTTTGCAAAATATGTTTTTAATGTTTCAAAGCCAAGGGTTACTAAATTTTTTTTGATGATAAATTGGCATATCTATTTATTGCTTATATTTACTAGATTGTAAAAGAGGTTTCAATTATAAATGAAAATTATGAAGCAATTATTACCATATCTAATTGTATCTATTTTGATTGCAGTTTCTTGTAAAAACGAAACCTCTATGGCCGATAAAGAAAAGTACAAGCAAGAAATTATCCAAGCCGAACGCGACTTTGCCAAAATGGTGAAAGATCAGGGTATGCAGGCTGGATTTACCTTTTTTGCAGATTCCAACGCGGTTATTCGCCGAGGAAACGAAACCTTAATTAAAGGGAAAAAGGAAATTGAGGAAAACTACGGAAATCCACGCTACAAAGATATTGTGCTAGAGTGGAAGGCCGATTTTGTGGATGTTGCAGCGAGTGGCGATTTGGGTTATACCTACGGACACTATACCTTTGAAGCAAAAGATTCAACGGGCAACCCAGTAAAAGCAACAGGAACATTTCACACGGTTTGGAAACGTCAACCCGATGGTTCCTGGAAGTATGTTTGGGACTAAATTTTAACTAGAAAAAACTATCCAAAACAATCTGTTATATGGAAGCAGTAAAGCAATGGTGGACAACATCGCGGGGCAATAAACTTTTTGCTTGGCATATGCTGCCTGTATCTCAACCTAAGGCCGTTATTCTTTTGGTTCACGGTCATGGCGAGCACTCTTGGCGATATATGCATTGGGCAAAGCAATTTTCATACAATGGCTACGCCTTCTTTTCGTGGGACCATTTTGGGCACGGAATGTCCGATGGTCAACCGGGATATATCAAGCATTACGAGCAATTGCTTCTTGAGGTAGATTTGGCTATAACCAAAATAAAGGAACAGTTCCCAAATCTACCAATTATACTATATGGGCATAGTATGGGGGGCAATATTGCAATTAACTATGCAATTCGAAGGGATTCAAACATTAAACTGCTTATTGCCACTTCGCCTTGGATTGAACTCACCACTCCTGCTCCAAAGTATATGGAGGTTTTGGCTCAGATGATGAATGTTGTTTTACCATTTTATCCATTTAAATCGCCTATTACTCCTGAGCAAATTACCCATGTTGAAGATGAGGTGCGAAAATATGCTACCGACCCTTTAATTCATAACCGTATTACACCACGACTTTTCACCGCAATAACCGATGCAGGGAAATATGCGCTCAAAAACGCCAACAGAATTAAAATTCCAGCATTGCTAATGCATGGTAGTGCCGATACGGTTACATCAGCTAGTGCAACCAATAAAGTGGCAAGCAGTATTCCAAATGCAACGTATATTGAATGGCCTGAACTTTACCATGAAATTCACAACGAAGAGGTAAAAAGTGAGGTTTTCAATCAAATTAAGGATTGGGTAGAAAAACATTTGAAATAGATGAAGTTTAGAACTGAGGTAGAGATTCCAAAGTATCCCTTTTGCATTGGGTTTGATTCGCCATCGCTTTTCATTGGCTCCTGCTTCACCGAGAATATTGGGGCAATAATGCGTGAGAACAAAATGCCTGTACTGGTAAATCCTTTTGGTGTTGTTTACAATCCGTTGTCGATTCGTAATAGCCTAGATTCAATTTTAGTTAATAAGCAGTATGACTTAAGCGACATTCATTTAGATAAGGGTCTTTGGTATAATTACGATTTCCACACTCGTTTCTCCAATCCCAATAAAGAAGAGTGCTTAAGTAATATGAACAGCGCCATTGGCAATGCTCACTTGTTTTTAAACAAACTTCAAAATTTAATTGTAACTTTTGGTACAGCAAGGGTTTATAGGCTAAAACAAACCAATAGTGTTGTAGCCAATTGCCATAAGATTCCCGCCAAGGAATTTGAGCATCAAATTATGACAGTTGACGAGATTATTGACAGTTGGTCTGCACTTATGAATAGATTGATTGAGAAAAATATCAACCTGAAAATAATTTTTACGGTAAGTCCAATTCGCCATTGGAAGGATGGCGCTGAGGGCAATCAGTTAAGCAAATCTACGCTTATTGTGGCGGTGCATAAACTTATTGCTAAGTATCCAAATAACGCATTTTACTTCCCCAGCTACGAAATAATGATGGACGATTTACGCGATTATCGATTTTACGATGATGATATGCTCCATCCATCATCCAAGGCTATTGAGTATATTTGGGGCAAGTTCGAGAGCGCATTTCTTGAAAAAGAATCGAAAGAACTATTGGCTAAAATTCACAAAATAAAGCAGGCGGTTGGTCACCGGCCATTTAACCCAAATACAAGTGAGCATCAAAAATTTATCAATCAAACCATTTCATCGATTAACGAAATAAAATCAAAGTATTCGCTCATTAATTTCGATGACGAGATAGAAAAGTTAAATTCGCAAATTTGCTGAACATTTAATTCCTTTTAGGGTTTACCCACATTCAACTATTGTAACCATGGAAAATTTTAATGCAGTTTTAATAGCTTTTGGTTTAACTCTTTTTGCAGGCTTATCGACCGGAATTGGTAGTGCAATTGCTTTTTTTACAAAACACACCAACACTAAATTTTTGTCCGTAGCTTTGGGTTTTTCGGCAGGAGTAATGATTTACGTTTCGTTTGTGGAGATTTTTCAAAAGGCCAAGGAGTCGCTAATTATACCTCTTGGCGAAATGGGCGGCACCACTTTAACCGTAATATCATTTTTTGGCGGCATGCTGGTTATTGCGCTTATCGATAAGTTTATTCCCTCGGCTGAGAACCCACACGAGATTCATACAGTTGAGGAATTGGAT
>CAZTVB010000226.1:0-5298 GCA_964616315.1 uncultured Rikenellaceae bacterium | reverse complement strand
ATTAAGGGCTATGTTAAAGTTACAAGTGGAGCATTAACGCTTGAGCCCGGCGTTTTAGTGAAGTTTGATGCAGGTGCTAGTTTAGAGATTGGAGGCACAAATGCTAGTTTGATTGCTGTTGGAACTTTCGAGGATAGAATTACATTTACCAGTTTGAGCCAAAGTCCTCAGCCTGGTGATTGGGATTACATAAAGTTTAAGCAGGGTGCTATTGATAGTGAGATGGAGTACTGTGTGGTTGAATATGGTGGAGCAAACCCATCTTGGGGTATGATTGATGTTTCGGGTAATGCTTTGATATCAATAAAAACTTGCACAATATCATATTCAGAAAATGTTGCTGTTGAAGCGGAGGACGATGGTAATGCTTTCGTTGCTTTTGAAGGCAATATACTGCTTGGAACCGAAGGCAAGCACGTAATGAAGATAAGGGGAAAAAATGTGCCAACTATAGGAATAGGCAATCTTTTTACTACTTCAAATAATTTTGGCATCCTTGTAACGGGCTCATCGTCGAGTTATAATTATGTAGATGTAAACTCAACTTGGAAAAAGCACAATGCGCCCTATTATATTGACGATGATATAGTAATTCGTAATGGTGCAACTTTAACCATTGAGGCTGGTAGTACACTTAAATTTTATGATGGAATGAAAGTGCAGGTGGGCACTTCGACTAATGGGACTGGTAGGTTAATAGCAAGGGGGACTTCAGATAATAGAATCACATTTACATCAGCAAGCGCAACACCACAGAAAGGCGATTGGAGAGGTGTTGAGTATAATGGACAAGCGCTAACTGGCAATGAGTTAGTTTACTGTGATTTGCTTTACGGCGGTGGTTATAAAGCCATCGTTGACATAAATCCTTGCGGAACGAATAATCCATTGGTGGAAAATTGCAATATTTCTAACTCAAATCTATGGGGTATATATAAAAGGAAATCTGGAGGTGTGTTTGCAAGCCCCTCACTTGTAAATAATTCTTTTATAGGCAATACTTCAGGTGATATTGGACAAGATAATTAAAGTAATTCATCTTGAGTTGAAAAGGGTGACGTCAAAATTTATGGCGCACCCTTTTTTATCTTTTAACATCTTCTTAATACTCCTTTTTATAAATACAGTAACTTTGTGGAAATAAATTGGCAAAATGCGAAACGTATTATTGTTATCAATATTTTGTGGCATTAGCATTGTGACTTTTGGTCAAACTGTTAGCCTTGTTCTTAGCGGTGGTGGCGCTAAAGGGTTAGCGCACGTTGGAGTAATAAAGGCACTTGAGGAAAATGGAATCCCGATAAGTAATGTGTCGGGTACATCAATGGGGGCTATTGTAGGGGGGCTTTATGCAATGGGCTATACGCCAGACGAGATGGTTCAACTATTCAAATCGGCAGATTTTAACAACTGGAGCAATGGACGGATTGACGATGCTTTGCGCTATAATATCAACGATTTTTCACAATCCGATGCTGAGAATTTGAGTATAGGGTTTGCCGCAGATAAAAGAGGAATTAAGCCCAAAATCATATCAAGTTATATTTCAACAGTGGGTATGGATGTGGCTTTTGAGGAACTTTGTGCTCAGGCAAATGCATTGGCAGGAAATAATTTTGATAGCCTGTTCGTCCCGTTTCGTTGTAATGCCTCTGATATTGTTGAGAAAAAGATGGTGTACTTTAAGCAAGGTAATCTTTCGCAGGCAATTAGGGCTTCAATGACTTTTCCCATGTTTTTTAAACCAATATATATAGACTCAGTTTTAATGTTTGATGGTGGTATATATAACAACTTTCTATGGCGGGAGGCTGTGGCTGAATTTAATCCCGACTTTATTATTGGCAGTAAAGTGGCATCAAACTCTCGTCTACCCAGCGACGAGGACCCCTTGTTGCAGTTAGAGTCCATGATTGTCGGTGCAACGGATTTTAGTATTCCGGACTCAATTGGTTTTGTGGTGGATATTCCATTTTACGATATAAGTCTACTCGATTTCGACAGGGTTGATGAAATTGTTAAGGCTGGATATGATGCTGCATTAAAACAGATACCTTATTTGAAATCGAGAATACCTAACAGTACAGAGTTATCTGAGTTAAATAGTAAGAGGAGTGTGTTCCGTTCCAACCTTCCTAAACTTCAAATTAAAGATATTACAATGAGCGGGCTTAGTGTAAAGCAGATGAAGTATATAGGTAGGGTCGTGGTTGGAAAAAATGATATGCTGAACTTCAATCATCTGAAGAAATCCTATTACCGTTTAATGTCCGACAGGGTGTTTGTTCGGTTATTTCCAACCCTAAACTATAATAAGGCAAATGGGGCTTTTGATATGACTATTGATGCCAAACTAAAACGCTCCATTGATATTGGTGCCGGATTAAGTTTATCATCCGATATGGGAAATGAAGGTTTTTTATCTGGGAACTATTCTTGGCTCTCAAGAACCTCAAATACTCTATATGGCAATATCTATTTTGGGAAACTTTATAGTAGCGCACGAATGCTGTTTATTAATACCTTGCCGAGTAGCATGCCAATTTCGTTTGTTACGCAGGTTGTTGCAAATAGATTGGATTACCATAAGAGTAACCCAATTCCTTTTTTTGAGGACACTAAACCAGCGTTTATAATTCAGTCTGAGTTGTTTGGCGGTGCAGGTTTAAGGTTAAGCCATTCCAGTGCAGTTAACTCAGCAATTTCTGTTTCGTATGGCGAGAAGTTTGATGAGTACTACCAAGTGGAGAACTATTTTTCGTACGACATACCCGATAAAACTCGCTTTATATTCGTTAAAGGCAATTTTAGGCTGGAGAAATTAACTCTGAACCGAAAACAGTTTGCTACCCGTGGCCGTCAGCAATTGCTGAGCCTTTCGGTTTATTCTGGAACCGAAAAGCATACTCCCGGAACAACTGCATCTACTTTTGCAAAGTCGGAGCAGAATCATTTGTTTGCAACAGCATACCTCCACAACGAGAGTTACCATAGAATATTTAAGCGTAGGTTTTGGATGGGTTTCCGCTTTGATGCTTACTGGTCCAATCAGAATTTCTTTAATAACTATCACGCAACAATACTGGCGCTAAATCAGTTTTGTCCAACACCTCACTCTAATGCGCTTTACTTTAGCAATTACAGAACAAATCAGTATCTGGCTGTTGGTGTAATGCCCGTAATTGATATTACTAGGAACATTCATTTTCGATTGGAGGCTTATTTGTATCAACCTTATAGGGTGATTAATGCCGATTCGGATAATAAACCTTTTTACGGCGATGAATTTGCCAATAGTTGGACGATTGGAAGTGCCTCGTTGGTTTATAACTCACCCATAGGTCCAATAGCAGCTTCGGCAGCATACTACCCTTCTAACGGGGGAAAAGAATTCTACTTTAGCCTGTCGTTTGGCTACTCAATATTTAACCCTAGAGTTTTTGACAATTAGTTGTAGTAACTAGTTTGAGTGAAGGAGTTTCCTCATTTTCTGAATTAGAACCTCAATCTGGAATGGTTTGCTGATGTAGTCGTCCATTCCTGCGGCCAAGCACTCCTCCCTATCTCCGAGTAAAGCATTTGCGGTAATTGCAATTATTGGGGTATGCGAGTTTGTGCTCGATTCAATTTCTCTAATCTTTTTGGTTGTAACATAGCCATTCATAATTGGCATCTGTATATCCATGAGAATTATATCATATTTGCTTGTGCCAAACTTGTCCAATGCTTCCTTCCCATTGTTCGCAACCTCAATGTTTTTGACAATTTTCTTTAAGCTAAGGATAACAATCTTTTGGTTAATTAGGTTGTCCTCAACTAAGAGTACGTTTGCGTTGCTTAAATCGACACTTGTTTTTTGTGTTGATTTTTCCGAAGTTGTTGTGGCTTGTGCCTGTATGTCTGCAGCATTTTTCTTCTCTTCGTGTTTTTCTTTAATTGGCTCGTGAAGTTCTGATGGAACTGACTGAATCTTATAGTTGAAGTTAATGGTTGCATCGTCGGATGTTAACTTCACGTTTATTTTGCCCCCGTTACTTTGAACAAGCTTCTTAGTGATATTTAAGTCAAGCAAGTCTATATAGAGTTGGTTGCTTGCTGAAGATAAGTTAGTTTCATTTAGAATTGATTGGGTATATCCTTCGTTTTGACGTAGCATTAATGGGGTATTACTCCTAACCTCAAAGAATAACTCAATAGAATTAGCTGTTTGGCTTACCTTATTAACCTTAATTTCTATGCTAATCTTGTTACTGCTTTTATTTTTGATGATATTTTCAATGATATTTAGGAATATCTGTTTCAGTTTGACTGGGTCGCCAAGTAAGGTTTTAGGCAAACTCTCGTCAATTTTAGAGCTGAAATTAACCGTTTGCGATTGCGTTGCAAACAGCTTTATGGTGTTGTTTATGGTGTTGCTTAGGTTGAAACTTATGTTGAAATCGGATTGCGATTGCAGGTCACCGCTCGAAATCTCAACCATGCTATTCAAAACGTTCACCAGGTTGTTGGTGGATGCTTGAATAGTGTCAATCATATCTTTATACTTCTCGTCCAAACTTGCGCTGGAAAGTATATTCGATATAATCATCACATTGTTAAGCGGAGTACGTATCTGGTGCGAAAGTTTTGCAAGGTACTCTTCCCTTTGCTTACTTTCATTCTTTTGTTCCAGAAGTAACTTTTCGGTTTCCTGTATTCTTTTTACTTTGTAAAAGTAGAGTAACGATATGGCAAAAAGAATAATTGGGTATAATGTTAAGAATAACACTTTGATGGATGTTTCAATAAGCCTTGCCTTGTTTGCATCGATTGGTAAGAATAGCACAAGAACGAGTATTGCACCAAAAATTACTACCACAACGTTGCCCCTAGAGTATTCAAACGATGTAATGGCTAATACTGGAAATAAAAGAATTGCCCAAAGAACCAGATGTCCGCTTTGACCTAATATTAAAGTTGCCAAGAATGTAACTCCCAATATTACAACCGCAGAGGGAGCGTATGTTTTTGTTTGATTCTTGGAAAAGGCGATTGCTAAAAATAGACTTAAAAGGATAAACGATGAAGATAGAATTCCCCCTGTAATCATATCTGCCTTTATGAATGAAACAACAGAAAGGATTGCTAAAAAAAGCAAAGTGGCAACAGTCGCAATACTAAACTGAACCAATTTGTCGGCTGTATCTTTCGATGTGCTATTGCCTAAGTTGAATGAGCAAAAGTCAATGAGGGAATTCGCTATTTTCATTGATTGACAAATTAAAAGCAGATTACAACCAAAGATAGTATAAAAAAATT
>CAZTVB010000225.1:0-5299 GCA_964616315.1 uncultured Rikenellaceae bacterium | reverse complement strand
GTTATCAAACGAGAAAAAGAAAGTTCGGTTAGATTTAAAGAAATAAAAGAAATTGCGATATCAGAACTACCAGAATTTTTAAACAAAATTCCTTCAGGGGCAGAACAACTTTATGGATTTAGCAGTAGAGATGAAATCAACAAGGTAAGCGTGGGGGAAGCCTTCGTTTTTTTTGTTATTGATGATGGAAATATAAAAAAAACAGATACATACAGACTCCCAGTAATACTTGAAAATGATTACAAAGCGCTTATAACTGTTGAAAGTGCAAATGGTGCTTATCATATTGTGGACTTTGGTGCTAATATCTTAGCAAATGAAATCCAATTGGTTCATGATGCAAATATTGAAAAAGAGTTTGAAGGTATATTGCGAATATTCAATTTGAATTGTGATTTCGTAGTAATGTCAGAAAAAAATGATTTCTTTTATTTTCCATTAACTTCAGCTAAAATGTACTTATCCCGCAAGGGAATTGAACCGGCAAATTTTTACAAACAAGATCAAATTATAAACCTAATAAAACAGTAGTAATGAAGAATATTTTATATGCATTAGTTTTGCTTATTTCCATTTCAGAAAGTTCTAAAGGGCAAATTTTAAATGTTAATGAAATTACTCAAGAGCAAAATCAGTGGTGTTGGGCTGGTGTATCAAAATGTATTCTTGATTATTACGGATATACAAAATCACAATGTGAAATTGCAGAGTACACTCGCACTGTAGCAACCTGGCATAGCTTCGGAAGCCAAAGTTGCTGCATTAATCCTTCAGGAGATTGTAATTACTGGAATTACAATTGGGGTGAAAATGGGAGCATACAGGATATTTTAATTCATTTTGGAAACATTCAAAATACGGGCAGAGGTTATGCTTTAAGTGAGTCTGAGGCAACTACAGAATTTGAGAATAATAGGCTTTTTGTTATCAGGTGGGGTTGGACTGCAGGAGGTGGTCATTTTATTGTTGGTCACGGCAAAAGTGGAAATAATCTCTACTATATGGATCCATGGTATGGAGAAGGACATAAAATAGCACTTTACAACTGGGTGGTTTCTAACCCTGAGCATACTTGGACGCACACTAACGTTATTACTTCTGCTACTCCAAACGATGTTGAAGATATTATGCTGAATGAAATAGTGGCAGTGTACCCCAATCCAAATAATGGGCGATTTAATATTTTGCTCAACAACCTCAACCAAAAGAAAGTTAGCCTGTCAATAGCAAATGCTAATGGACAAATTCTTCTATACGAAACCATAACATGTCAATCGGACAACTTTAAATATGAAACAGGCATCAATGATTGTAGCCCTGGTATATACTTTTTAAATATTCATTTTGATAATACCCAAGTTGTAAGAAGAATTATTGTGCAATAATAAATTTCATAACCTAAAAAAACAAAAAAATCCGTTAATGAATTAACGGATTTTTTTGTTGAACTTACTTTAAATTCGCTCCAACTCCACGGTAAAGTGGCGCATTATTGGTGCTTCCCAAACAATATTGAATCCGTGCTTTAACTCGTTTCTTCTGTCGTAAACGTTCTTAAGCGCAACAGCAATAACATCCATGTGGTTGTTAGTATAAACCCTACGAGGAATTGCTAAACGTAAAAGTTCAAGTTTTGGGTAACGATTCTCGCGGGTAACTGGGTCGCGGTCGGCAAGTAAAGTTCCGATTTCAACTCCACGAATTCCAGCCTCAAGGTAAAGTTCAATGGCAAGGGTTTGCGCTCTTAACTCCTCTTTAGGAATATTTGGTAAAACCTTGTTTGCATCAACAAATATAGCATGACCTCCGGCAGGGTACTGGAATGGGATTCCAAACTCTTTTAAGCGATTTCCAAGGTACTCAATTTGCTTAATTCGGGTTTCTAGGTAATCGAACTCAGTGCCCTCGTCAAGGCCAACAGCCAAAGCATTCATATCCCTACCAGACATTCCACCGTAGGTTACGTAACCCTCAAACATAATGTTAAAAGTTGAGCACTGACGCCATAGTTCCTTATCGCGCATTGCAATAAAACCACCAATGTTAACAATTGCATCTTTCTTGCTACTCATCGTCATCGCATCGGCGTAGGTGTACATTTCCCTTACAATCTCCTTGATAGTTTTGTTGGCATAGCCCTCTTCACGTACCTTAATGAAATATGCATTCTCTGCAAATCGAGCAGAGTCGAAAACAACCTTCTTACCATACTTGTCGGCAATTTTACGAACCTGACGCAAGCACTCCATCGATACTGGTTGACCACCAGCGGTGTTATTGGTTACAGTAACAATGATAAAAGGAACTTTAGCGTGATTCTCGCTCATAAACTTTTCAAGTTTAGCGGGGTCAACATTTCCTTTGAAAGGGTGATATAGTTCTGTATTAGCCGCCTCATCAATGGTGCAATCAACTGCGTGTGCTTTGCGGAATTCAATATGACCTTTAGTTGTATCGAAGTGAGAGTTGCCTGGGATATAATCGCCCTCTTTTACCATCACCGAGAAAAGCACATTTTCCGCAGCTCTACCTTGGTGTGTTGGCATAAAATACTCGAAACCAAGAATGCTCTGAATGGAGTTTTTAAGGTTGTAGTATGAAGATGCTCCAGCATAACTCTCGTCGCCCATCATAATTGCACCCCATTGGCGGTCGCTCATAGCGCCTGTTCCAGAGTCGGTAAGCAAATCAATAAAAACCTGATTGCTTTTTAAGTTGAAAAGGTTATACTTTGCCTCTTTAATCCATTGCTCACGTTCCTCGCGAGTACTGCGGCGAAGAGGTTCAACCATTTTGATTTTATACGATTCTGAAAAAGGTAATTCCATAGTTTTAAATTTTAGTGATTGTTAATAAATAAAATGAGTAAAAACTTCTGATAAAGAAGAAATTACAATAACAAAAAGAAAATGGTATGGAATTAGAAATTATCCCTGTTCTTGATATTCAGGAATACGTATTTAGGGGCAATTCTTATGTGTAAACTAAATACCATTAATTTGATAATGAATGTAGTATAAGTTCTATTGATTGCAAATATAAGTAACTTGATTGAAAAATCGAAATCGGTTGCGAATAAAAAATATCGATGTAATTTAAAGTGATTTTTAGAATGGTTCGTTTATCTTTATCTCAACATTTTAACCATGCTATGGCTAATTACAATTTCTATATAAAAAACAACCGCGAAAACTCCTCGTGCGTTAAGTATGATTTGCGTAAGGAGATTTTTGGCAATGCTGATGTTATTCCAATGTGGGTGGCCGATATGGATATTCAAACCCCCGATTTTATTTTTGAAGCGATTAGGAATAGATGCACTCATCCTTTCCTTGGCTATTCATTCAGGGATGAGTCCTATAACCTTGCAATAACCGAATGGTACAAAAGAAGGCATGGCTGGAATGTTCAAAGCGACTGGATTGAGTTTTGCCCTGGGGTTGTTTCCGGATTAAACCACGTAATAAGAGCATTCACAAAGCCTGGCGACAAAATAATAATTCAACCGCCAGTCTACCATCCATTCTTTTCAACTGTCGAGAACAATGGAAGAGTGCTAGTTAATAATCCACTGATTGAAAGCAACGGCAATTACTCTATGAACTTTGGTGAGTTAGAGCGATTGGCTGCTCAAGGTGCATCGATGCTAATACTATCGAACCCTCATAATCCTGTTGGCAGAGTATGGAATTTAAACGATTTAACTCAACTAGGAGATATTTGTGTGAAACACAATATTTTTATTGTTGCAGACGAAATTCATTGCGATTTGGTTTATAAGGCATGCAAGCATATTCCATTGGCATCTATTAATCCAAACTTTGCACAAAACACAATTACCTTTAGTTCTGCAAGTAAAACTTTTAATATTGCAGGTTTGGCTAGCGGTTTTGTAATTATACCCAACCCCGATATGATGGAAAAGTATAAGCATGAGTTGGAGGCATCGGGTGCTGGAATGGGAAATATTTTTGGGAACGAGGCTGTAAAAGCAGCATTCAGTCCTCAAGGCGAGGAGTGGTTGAACGAACTCCTACAGTATTTTGAGGGTAATATTGATTTGGTTGAAAGAACCTTAAGGCAACATCTTCCCAAATTAAAATTCACTAAACCTCAGGGCACTTATTTGCTTTGGCTCGATTTCAGAGAGTTTGAAATGGACGATGAAGCACTTAACAAAAAGTTGATAAACGAAGTTGGCTTAGGCCTTAACACTGGCAATGGCTTTGGCACTGAGGGTGCAGGATTTCAACGTATGAACATTGCTTGCCCACGTTCTGTGGTGCAAATTGCTCTAAATAAACTAATTGATTCGTTTAAGAATTGCTAATGGAAAAGCCCTTTTACAAAACCAAGGTAAGGTATTCGGCGTAAGCTTGCAAGGTAAACTCCGCAAAGTATAATCAGCAAGCTGATTAAATGGAGCGTGCTAACACGTTCATTATCCATCATTCCCCACATTAGCGCAAAAAACGGAATAATATATGTTGCCGATGATGCAAATATTGGTCCTGCCTTATGAATCAGGTTATTGTAAATAAAAAGAAGAATTACCGATGCAAAAACTGAAAGGGTAAGGACGGCCATTAAACTGGTCCAAAATTTATCGGATTGAGTTGCCACAGTAAAGTCAGTAAACATCAATACAACACCTGCAAAGGGGCCTATTAGAAAGAATAGCAACGATGTAATTTGTATTCCATTTAATCCTGCCAGTTTATTCCTGATAATATTTGCGTTTATTCCATACATAAACGTGGCAAAAACTATAATCAAAGCATAAGCATTAATGCCAGCCAAAGAGCTAAAGTTACCGTTGGAAACCAATATGGAGGCTCCCACAAAACCTACAAATACGCCAATATACTGCAGAGTGTTCGGTTTACTTTTAAATGCTAATACTCCAATTATTAATGTAAAAAATGGTGTTAGCCCATTAAGAATCCCTGCTAGAGAACTGGGAACCTGTGTCTGAGCAAGAGGAAACAAAAAGGCTGGGAAAAAATTTCCTAAAAAACCGCTGGCTAGTAAATAGCCAAAGTTTTGTCTATTAATGTATTTTAAATTCTTTATTGAAATTGGGAGTAGAATAAGAAAACTAAAAAATATACGAATTGCCCCAATTTGGAAGTACGAAAAGGCATCGAGCCCACGTTTCATAAGTATAAAAGAGCCACCCCAAACGAATGCGAGTAAAAATAACGCCGCCCACTGCCAGCGTTTCTTGTCTAAACTAAACATACATTAGATATTAAGGGGAGCAAAAGTAATTAAAAGATTCTTCCAAAATTATTTATAC
>CAZTVB010000224.1:0-5300 GCA_964616315.1 uncultured Rikenellaceae bacterium | reverse complement strand
TCAACAGACTGAATTTTTTGAATAGAGGATAATGTATCTACCAAGAAAAAACCCTTCTTTCTTGTTGCAATCAACAATCCTCTTTCATCTGGGAAAACCGAGTGAATAAAAATATCGGAAAAGAAATCGCCCCCTTTAATTAACTTAAAAGTTCCTCCTGTATACTTCATTAGACCTACGCCTAACTCTTGAACATAGTAACTATTGCAGACCGAAAAACTCAAGTAAAAACCTTTGCTCCTACTTTTAAAGTAAGTAAACATTCCATCACAATACTTGAAAATAAATTTATCGGAAAGGAAGAAGACAGTATCACCAAAACAATTAATATCCCAAATCTCTTTAAAATCCAAATAAGCAGAATCAATCTTAGGCACAAGTGAGCAATACTCCATTATACCTTTACTATTTGGAGCTAAAACGCCCATTTCACCATATCCTCCAACAAAAATACTACCTTTAGCCCCTAATGCAAGGCTTCTTACGGTTGAACTATTATTCAGACCATGCTGTGTCCAGTTTTCCCCATCATACTCTAAAACTCCTAGAGCATTGCCAAAGTACATAACACCCCTATTATCCTGAGCAATTGCCCAGTTCTGAAGTCCTGCTTTGTATTCGTCAACGGAGAAGTATTTTGCCTGAATTAGCCCTCGAGGTTGCGAAAAAAGAACTGTACTTAAAAAGCTAAAATAACATAACATTAAAATAGAATTCTTACTATGCACAACCAGTTTACTCATAGCAAGAATCTTAAAGTTTAGAATCATCAAAATTACCCAACTTCCTTAGTGCCTCATCCTTGTATAGCCTACCAATAGGAATCTCTACTTTACCAATTTCAACAGAAGAACTGGTGAACGCATCAATATGCTTAATCGAAACTATAAACGACCTGTGGACTCTAACAAACTCCTGAGAATTTAACGATTGCTCAAAATAACTTAAATTTTGCTTAGTTACAACAGTTTTACTCGGAGTTACAACCTTTACATAATCCTTAATGCTTTCGAAATAAAGAATATCGGCCACGTTGAGTCGAATCATCTTCTTATTTTCCTTAAGAAAAATGTATTCAGATGAATCTGTGGTAGATGATTGTGTTGTTTTCTTAGATTTTTTGTCAATAATCTTATTTATCGCGCGAACAACTCTCTCCAAAGTAATTGGTTTTAAGAGATAATCGACCACATTTAGTTCAAATCCTTCAATAGCATAGTTCTTGTTTGCTGAAGTAATTACAACCATCGGTGGGTTTGAAATTGTTCGAAGGAAATCAATCCCCGAAATTTTAGGCATCTCAATATCAAGAAATAGAAAATCCACTTCGAACTCATTTAATGTGCCCATTGCAGATATTGCATCGTTAAACCGAGCAACAACTTCAACATTGGGAATCTTTTTAAGATATCCCTCCAAAACCTCAATGGAAAGAGGTTCATCGTCAACAATAACACATTTCAACTTCATTGGTAAATAGGGTAAAAAAGTAGTAAAAACACTATGGTTAAAATTGCGGGCAATTTAGAAAAATTTTAACACAATTTAAGTTCTTTTTTTACCAAAAAACTCATTCTGAGCAAATGGTTTTTTATGGGTTGTTATTTGCATTTTGTCGACAAGCGAAATTTTGAGGTAAATATGAAAGTATATTACGCAAAATTTCTTTTTAAGATTAATTAACCAACCTAAACTTTATTTAAACTATGAGAAAATCTTTACTAAGCATCTTTACGCTATGCTTGTTAACAGTTAGCCTAATAGTTAATCAGGCTGTTGCTGTTCCAGCGTATCCTGGATTAATCCAGTACAAGCAAGCTAATGGGAAGACTGTCACCATTCAACTAAAAGGTGACGAAAAAGTAAAATGGGCTCTTACCGAAGATGGTTACACCCTAATGATGAATAGCAAGGGAAATTATGAGTATGCTATTCAGAATGAAAAAGGAGACCTTACGCTTTCAGGCATTGAAGTAAACAATGCAAAAAGTAGAACTGATGCAGAAAAGAATCTTCTTGCAAAAGTTGAAAAAGGCCTATACTATAGCAGTAGCCAATTGTCTTTGATGAAAAGTATTTGGGAGATTAAATCTGCTGAAGGACAAAAAGCATTTCCAACTACAGGAAACAGAAAACTTGTTTGTATCCTAATGGGATTTAAGGATAAGGCATTCACCAAAACACAAGCCGAATTCAACAACCTATTCAACCAAGTTGGTTATAGCACTGGAGGTGCAACTGGTAGCGTGAAAGATTTCTACCTAGAAAACTCTTGGAATCAATTTAACTTAACTGTAGATGTTTTTGGTCCTTATACAGCAAGTCAAAATATGTCGTACTATGGTGCAAACGATGCAAGCGGAAACGATGCTAACCCTAGAGCATTAGTTACCGAAGCAGTTAATGCTGCTGATGCTTCCGCAAACTTTGCCAACTACGATAACGATGGTGACGGAACTGTTGACGGTGTTTACGTAATATATGCAGGGTATGGAGAGGAAGCAGGTGCAAGCACAAGCGCTATTTGGGCACATGCTTGGAGTATTACAACAGTTGTTAAAGATGGCGTTTCCATTAGCAAGTATTCATGTTCTGCTGAGTTAAGCGGTTCATCGGGAACTACCATTACTGCAATTGGCGTTATTTGCCACGAGTTTGGTCACGTATTGGGTGCTCCAGACTACTATGATACAAACTATAGCACTGGCGGACAATTTGACGGTACTGGTTACTGGGATATGATGGCTGCTGGCTCTTGGAACAATAATGGTATTACACCTGCTCACCATAATGCTTATACTAAAGTTAAAGTTTATGGATGGGCATCGGCAACGGTTATTTCTTCTGCGGCACAAATAACTGTAAATCCAGTTATTGGAAATCAGAGTTTCTATCAAATTAACTCTACCACATCGGGTGAGTACTGGATTATGGAAAACCGTCAACAAACTGGTTTTGATGCTTATATTCCAGGTCACGGTTTAATGATTTATCATGTGCATTCAACTATTGCTAGCGCAAGTTCAAGCAATAACATTAATGCAACTTATCCACAAAAGATGTACCCTGTTTGCGCCAATGCAACATCAAACCCTGGCTCAACGGCTTCCACGTATGGTACTATTGATGGTACTGGTTGTCCATTCCCAGGCTCTGGTGCAAAAACATCGTTTACCGATGCTACTACACCTAATATGAAATCGTGGGCTGCTGCAAATACTGCAAAACCTATGACCAATATTGTTGAGAATGCTAGCACAAAGGTTATTACCTTTGACTTTATGGGTGGTTCCGTAACCCCAACCGCTCCAACAGCTTCATCGGTTGCTGCTTCAGGCGTTTCAACAACTGGTGCAACATTAAATGCTTCAGTTAATGCAAACAACGCAACAACAACTGTTACATTTGAATATGGTACAACTACTAGTTATGGAAATACAGTAAATGGTAATCCAAACTCAGTTACTGGTGCAACTGCAACTAGCGTAACAGCTGCATTAACAGGATTAACCCCAAACACAATATATAACTATAGAGTAAAAGCTGTTAACTCTGTTGGAACAACCTATGGAAGCAATATGACTTTCACAACTACAGCAAATCCTACTTCATTGTCACTTCCTGTTACCGAAAACTTTACATCATCAACACTTCCAACCAACTGGACAACCCAAAATACTGGGACAAGCATTACCGAACGTTGGAGTGCTTCTAACACAGCCAATGCAGGCGGTGCTGCTTACGAGATGAAGTGTACATACCAAAACGTTAATCCAGGAACATCGCGTTTAATAACTCCTGCTGTTAACACCGTTGGCGTTAGCCAAGTGACATTCTCGTTCAAGCATATGTTAGATGCATATGGAACAGGTGCAACTCTTAGAGTTCAAACTTCGAACGATAAAACTAACTGGACAAATACAAGTTGGTCTGCGGCAACTTCAAGCACTAACATTTCAGCTGCTACTGTTAACGTGACAGTTACAACTAACTTAAACTCTGAAACTACCTACTTTGCTATTGTTATTGATGGCAACCTTTACCAAATTGATTACTGGTATATTGACAATGTTTCAATTACTGCAGGTAGCGGAGCAACCATTCCTACTGTTTCAACAACTGCTATATCTGCAATTACTTCTAGCGGTGCAACTAGTGGGGGTAATGTAACTGCCGACGGTGGTGCAACTGTAACAGAAAGAGGTATTTGCTACAGCACTACTGCAAACCCAACAACTGCAAATAGTAAAGTAACTAACGGTTCTGGCACAGGAACTTTCACTGCTAGTATGACTGGTTTAGCAGCCAACACAACTTACTACGTGAGAGCTTACGCAATTAATGCACAAGGAACGGCTTACGGGTCACAAGTTTCTTTCGCTACACTAACAAGCGGTGGAACAACAACCGATATTACAATTGGAACTGGCACTTCAACTCAAGGTTATCCAATTAACTGCTACTACGGTTACGAGAGAAGCGCTTCCATTTACACTGCAACTGAAGTTGGAAGCGTTGGTTCAATCAGTAAAGTTGCTTGGTATCCTACTTTAACCACAACCTACAACGTTCCTATCAAGATTTACATTAAGCATACAACTGCTACAACCCTTACAGCGAGCACTTGGGCTACTTTAACTTCTGGCGCAACACTTGTTTACAGCGGTACAATGGCAGGAACTACGGCTAACTCTTGGAAAGAGTTTGTTCTATCAACAGCATTCAACTACACTGGCGGTTCAAATAACCTAATGGTGCTTGTTGAAACCAACTACGGCGGAACAGGTGCTGGTTCAAGCACTGGTGCTAAGGTTCGCTACTCATCTGCAACCAGCAAGCATTTGTACATCAGAGCCGACAACTCTGCTCCTACAGGCAATGGAACAGTAACTAGCTATCGTCCAAACATTAAGTTAACAGTTGCAACATCGTCAAAAATTCCAACAGATGTTAACGAGGTTGAAAACAACGTTATCCTAAGTGTTTACCCTAACCCAACAAAAGATTGGATTAAGGTTGAAAGTAATGTGGACATTAAATCAATTGACATTTACTCAATCACTGGCGCAAAAGTTTACTCTAAACCAGCGGTTACTAATGAAATTGACCTAACCGATTTCCAAAGTGGTGTATATATTATGGTGGTTAACGATGGTGTTAAACGCCACACTTTGAGGGTAATTAAGCAATAAATAGTTTTTTCAGTTCTGGTTTTAAAGCCGCAACCCTAGGGTTGCGGCTTTTTTCTTGCTTTAACATTTATTTAGAAAAATTTTAAATAATTTTTCAAATTAATACAT
>CAZTVB010000223.1:0-5306 GCA_964616315.1 uncultured Rikenellaceae bacterium | reverse complement strand
ATCACCTAATTGTTGCCGCAGCCGATTGTACTGGACATGGTGTTCCTGGCGCATTTATGAGTATGCTCGGAATTAGTTTTATGAATAAGATAATTAATGAGTTGAAGATTGACTTGCCCGAGCAAATTCTTAATCACATGCGCAGTAATGTTATTACATCGCTGAAGCAGGGTAATTACGAGGGAACCACTAAGGATGGAATGGATATGGCGCTCTGTTTGGTTAATCTCGATAACCTTGAACTTACATTTGCTGGGGCTTATAATCCGGCAGTAATTGTTTCACAGAATGAGGCTTTAGAGCTTAAGGCCGATCGTATGCCCGTAGGTTTACATATCAAAATGGACGATTTCACCAACGAAAAATATCAACTCAAGAAGGGCGATTGTGTTTACCTTTTCTCCGACGGTTTTCAGGATCAAATGGGAGGCCCCGATGGTCGAAAGTTTATGCGGAAAAATCTTCGTGACCTTTTGGTTTCAATCCATAATAAGCCATTTGCTGAGCAACAAGAAATTCTTGAGAAGACAATTGAGAATTGGCGAATGTCTTACCCTGAAAATGGTGGCTTAGAGCAAATAGATGATATATTGGTTCTCGGTTTTACCATTTAGTTTTTCATTATTTTTTCAATTCAAACTATTGCCAAAATTTCTTTATGGCTTTAGCCATATTTTTTTGTTTTGATTAATCTGGTATAACTTTTGATTCGAAAAAGTAGAGGTTTTTATATAGTTTTTAACTATAAACCCGTAACTTTCGGAATTACTATAAATTATTTCTTTTGATTAACTATTGATTATGAATGTGATAAAACGATTTATATTTTTTTCAATATTTCTTTTGCTAACCATTCACCTAAACCTATTTTCACAGGAATGTAAGGGTGATTCATATTTTAAGTCCGATACTTTATACAAAGAATGTGGTGCCCACGATATAATTTTGTCGGGGAAGGAATTAAGCATAAAAAACTACTTTAAAGCAATAGCGTACGAAGATTTAAGTAACCAATGTTGCGAAGGTATTGTAAATGCAATTAACAAGCTTAATCCTAAAGATAAGATTACCCATACAATATGGATTTTAGAAGAGGCTAAGAATCGGTCAACAGATGTTCGCGAAAAAATATATACAACTTTGCTAAAGGTCAATTATCCTAAACCCGCGTACCTTTTAAAACCTATGATTAATAGTTATTTTACTAGTTACAGAGAGCCTGAGGATTCGCTGGCTAAGCAGGTGAATGCTTTGCACTGGAATATGATAAGGTAAGTTTAATTTGTAATCAAAAAAAACATCTTTTATATGAAAAAACTAATATTTTGCGTGATTGCTTGTTTTTCAATCTCACTAATGTTTACTTCTTGCGAAAAAGAGGAATCTTTCGATGAGTCTCTACTGATTGGGGAGTGGGTTGGTACAGAACACTTCTCAACTGATAGCCAGAATCCATACCATGAGGTGCACTATAAATATTTTAGCAATAAAAATGGTTATATGTGGGATGTAACTGACGATGTAACAGAAGAAGAGGCTCAGCCATTTACCTGGACATTAGTGAAATCGGATTTAACGCAGATACATATTATAGGCGGGGGACAGGAGTTGCCTAAATACTATACTGTTACTGAATTGACAGAGACTACTTTGAAGTATGAAGATAGAGTTGCGAATCCAGTAAAAAAATTCACCTATACAAAGGTTAACTAAATTCTTATTTTCCCATTTGAGCTAAATACTATTGAACTATGAAGAAGGTGCTTAAAAGAACCGCTCTTACTGTTGGGATATTTCTGTTCCTAATATTATCAGTCATTTCTGTTGCTCTTTGGGTAGTGTTTACTCCTGAGCGATTAACACCTATTGTCCGTAAGCAAGCGGCACAATTTATAACTTGCAAATCGGAAGTGGGCAGTGTGGAACTTACCTTTTTTAGTACATTTCCTCGCTTTGGTTTAAAGGTAAATCAGTTTGCGCTCATCAATCCCGTTCCGAACTCCCAATCGGATACACTGGTTTTTGTTGATGAACTCATTGGTGTAGTTGATGTAAAAGCGTATTGGAAACATAACGATATAGTGCTTAATGAGTTAATTGTTAGAAAAGGGGTTGTAAATGCTTTTATCGATAGTTTGGGAAAAACAAACTTTGATATTACACCTCCCGATACTTTACCTGCCGATACCGCCACAGCACAACAATCATTCAAGTTGAATATCGAGAATGTTGTTTTAGATGGAGTAAGTTTGTCCTATATCGATATGCAAAGCAAAATGCTTGCTGAATTAAAGGATTTGAACGCTCAGTTTTCTGGAACTATAGACTCTGTAAATCTCTCCTCAAACCTAGATGTTACTAATAGTATAGTTACATTTATTATGGATAATGAACCCTACTTGAATTCTGCTAGGATTAAACTGAAGGTTCCGTCTACGGTTTTACTATCAAGGAGTCTTATTGAGTTTGGCGAGTCAGAGTTCTCAATTAACGGAATCGATTTATTCTTCAAGGGTACTGTTGAGGACGATTCAATTAACAAGCGGATTAATACAAACATTGAGTATAGAACCAATCAATTCTCTGTGCCAACTTTAATTGCATTAATACCACCTTCATTCCAATCTTATGTTGAGGGTATGACCCTGAAAGGAGTGGCCACTTCCGATGGTAAAATTTCTGGTTTTTACTCTGCATCGGGGATGCCCTTAATGGATATTCATATTGTTTATAATGAAGGAAACATCGCTTACAACGCTCTTCCTTGGCCGTTAAGCAATGCCCAAGGCGATTTTGTTTTCTACTCCGACTTAACCAACGATGATATTACCTATTTCCGTATTAATAAATTTAGCGCAAATACCCCAAAATCTTCGTTTAGTACAAGTGGCCTGATAAATCATCTTTTTTCGGATATATATATGGATTTGATTTCCGAGACTACAGGATTTGATTTGGTAGAGGCAAAACCTTTCATTCCTGCCGACATGAATGTTAAAATTGACGGTATTGTTGATGGAAAGGTACGAACAGCTTTTTCGATGTCGCAAGTTGATAAATTGCTTATTGATAGGATGAAGATTTCTGGCTCTGTTAACCTTTCGGATTTTGACGTGCAATACGATAGCATCTATATGAAAACGGATAAGTCAAAAGTTGATTTTGCCTTGCCCAATCCAAATAAACAGAATAAATTTTCACCATATCTCTATACAAAAATTCAAACCAAAAACCTTGATGCTGGAATTATTGATGGTTATAGGGCAGTTATTAATAATGGAACAATCGCATTGGAAACATCCGATGTTATGGACTCTACCAAATTACCTGATGTTACCTGTGTGTTTGATGTAGAGAAACTTGTGGCCTCTGCCGATACTATTAACATTGATATTTTGAACCCTAAAGGTAAATTGGTAATGCTTTCCGAAAAGGGCTTAAATAAGCAGGATGAGGTTACTCTCAGCTATAGTAGTAATGCAATAGCAGCAAAGGCTGGTGAAAGTAGGGTATCTATTAGCAGGGCTAACCTTAGTGCCAATGTTATTAATTATTTAAAAGAGCCTAAAATAAAACTCGATTGTAATGCGGAAAGTTTTAAGGCTGAAATGGATGGCAATTCATTAGATATGGGCAAATTTAAAATTGTTGCTGATATTGTAAACGATTTATCACAAAAGGATTCTCTTCTGCAATGGATGCCAAAAGGTTCGTTGAGCTTAGATAAAGGGTACATCAAAACATCGATGTTGAACAGTGCATTGGAAATACCCTCAATAAAAATGGATTTTTCACCTGAACTTTTAAACATTAAGGAAAGCAAACTAAGGATTGATAGTTCTGATTTTAGTCTGTCAGGTATTTTAACCAATATGCTAGGGTATTACAAAGGCGATTCCCTTCTTAAAGGTGATTTTAACTTTGTATCCAAGCAAACGGATGTGCTACAGCTGATGAGTCTTACAAGTGGGATTGGTAACGCCGAAGCCGATTCCTCTGCTAAAACAGTTGCTGATTCAACTGTTTCCACTGGGCCCTATATGGTTCCCAAAGGCGTAGATTTTACATTAAGGTCAAAAGTTGATAAAGCCTTTTTCGGTACTGAAATAGCTAGGGATATTAGCGGAGAGGTTAGAGTAAAGGATGGATTATTAGTGCTTGATGACCTTATTTTTACTACACCAGCATCAAAGATGCAGTTAACAGCAATATACAAAACTCCTCGTAAGAATAATCTTTATGCATATTTTGATTATCATATGCTTGATATTAAAATTGCTGATTTGCTTAAGATGGTTCCCGACTTGGACACTATTATGCCGATGCTTAAATCGTTTAAGGGTAATGCCGAGTTTCATTTTGCTGCTGAAACATACCTTGATTCAATGTATAATCCCAAGAGGTCCTCGTTAAGAGCTGTTTCGTCTATAAAAGGGAATAATCTTGTTCTTATGGATGGCGAAACTTTTACAGAGATTTCGAAAACCCTAAGATTTAATAAGAAGGCAGAGAATAAGGTTGATAGTTTATCGGCTGAGTTTACTTTGTATAAGGAGGAGATAGATATTTATCCATTTATGGTCGTTATGGATAAATATAAAGCAGTTATAGCTGGAAGACATAACACAGACATGAGTTTTAATTATAACATTTCCTTGTTGGAGAGTCCATTGCCTGTTAGAATATGCGTAGATGTTAGTGGAACTATAGATGATTTGAAGTATAGACCAGTTAAGTGTCAATACCGTGATTTGTATCGCCCAACCTCAAGAATGTTATTGCAACAGAAACAAATGGATTTGAGAAAACGAATTAGGGAAAGTCTTCTAAAGAATGTGGAAAAATAGATTATTTTTTATGGAAACTTCAAGAATTATTTATTTAGGCGATTTGCGTACCGAGGCCGAGCATGTTAGGTCCGGCAACAAGTTAACTACCGATGCTCCTGTTGACAACAATGGAAAGGGGGAGTATTTTTCACCTACGGATTTATTGGCCACATCGCTTGGTACTTGTATGGTTACAATAATGGGTATGTCGGCCAAGACTCATGGGTTTAATATAGATGGAACAAAAATTAGTGTTCAGAAAATAATGGGGACAAATCCACGCAGGGTGGTTGAGATTGTAATTGATTTGCATTTTCCTCATAATAATTACTCTGTCAAGGAAAAGAAATTAATTGAATTGTCCGCAAAGGAATGCCCTGTGGCTCAGAGTCTACATCCTGACTTAAAGCAAACAATAAATTTCCATTTTGGAGAATAATCTTAAAAATGTGTTTGATATGCACCACAGATGTATAA
>CAZTVB010000222.1:0-5315 GCA_964616315.1 uncultured Rikenellaceae bacterium | reverse complement strand
ATCTAATATAAGCCAAGGTGCATTAATTCAAAACAATATTTTTCCTACCTATTTTGTAAGTAATGTAAAATCTTCTTTGATAAGAAATAATATTATTCTTAGCTCTAATTTTGATATTTCAAATTTAACAGGCAATCAATTTTATAATAATATTTTTGTTTTTGGTGAGATTGGCTTTGGAAATAATACCTCAAGTGATAATTTTTTTAATGTGACAATAGGTAATCTTTTTATTAAACCTATGGATGGACTTGATTTATATTCGGGGGATTTTCATATAAAGGATCCTTCATTATACATTGGTACAGATGGCTCTCAAGTAGGTATATATGGAGGAACTAACCCCTTTAAAGAAAACGGAAGACCTTCGAATCCGCAAATCATCTCTTCTCAAATAGGTAGCACTACCGACAGTAATGGCAAGTTAAATATCTCAATAACTGTCAAAGCTCAATAGGTACTAAAAACTAGGATATGAGAAAATGGTTTTTGACGACATTGTTATTACTTAATGTAATAATAACAATTGCGCAGGTTAATACTTTAGTTTCATTTGAGTATTGGTTCGATAATAATGCTGCTAGTAAGATAGTTTTGCCGATATCTAATGGAGTAGAGAGTATCACTATAAATGAGGAAATAGATGCTAGTAATCTGACTGACGGATTGCATACTTTAAACTATCGCTGCAAGGACGAAAAAGGATTGTGGAGTTCAACATCATCGCATTTTTTTATAAAGGCCACTCCAAAAGCAGATGCAAACCTTACCGTATATGAATACTGGTTTGATTCTAATTCAGCACAGAAGACAACAAAATCAATCGAATCCAGTGGTGTAGTAACTATTAATGATGCGATTGACGTAAATGTATTACCTGATGGTTTACACAGTATAAACTTACGTTGTAAGGATAGTAATGGACAGTGGAGTTCAACCATTACCCAGTTCTTTATAAAACAAGAGCAAAGGAATGACAATAGCCACATTGTTGGCTACAGGTATTGGTTTAATAATGCTTTCGATAAACATAAAAGCATTACTGTAGAGCCTGTAGATACTTTAATATTATCCAATATTAACCTACAGGTTGAACCAAACATAAAACCAACTCCAAACGACTATTTCTTTGAGCCAAATCCTTTAGAAAACTATCATAAGGTAAATTATAGAAGTAAAGAGTTATTTAACATTCAGTTTAAAGATGAGGCTGGAGTGTGGAGTAGCGTTAAGGCTGATTCCATAATAAATCAATCCCCTGTATTTGTAAAGTGTGATACACTTCAATCTAAAATATCTGTTACTAAAAGTTTACCACAATGTGACACCATAAACTTTTATATGGTAAATGCCCTTGCTGGGGATAGTTTGGTATTTCAAACAACAACTCCTTTGATTATTGATTTGTACGATTCTTATGGGAAAAAATTAAAAACAATAACAGCATTGGAGAGTATTGCAGGACAAGGTGTTCATGCCAAACTTGATGGGGTCTTCTATGCTTTGGTACATGGTTTTGGTGCAGAAATAGGAAATTACAATATAACCTATACACGTATTGCAAAATACACGATACTTGGATATACCCCCAAAAAAGTCGGCAATAAAGGAATTTCAATTCTTGAATTTGAAGGGAATGGATTTACCTCCTCTACAAGGGTTAGCCTTTCGCAGGATGGCATTGAACTAATACAGCCTGACACTATACTTTGTGAGGGTTTATCAAAATTAAAAGGTGCCTTTAATTTTGATAACGCTACCATTGGGTGTTACGATATCAATGTTTACTTTGAGGATACGACAGTATTAATTAAAAACGGTCTAGAGGTTGAACTTAGCCAGCCAGTAGAGTTAAGTGTTTCAATTATTGGCCCAAGCGTTTTTAGAAGTGGTGCGCCTGTTACGTATACCGTAAGCGTTAGAAATAACGGGAATGTTACGGCGTATAATGTTCCACTAACTTTAAGTATAAAATGTTTGGATTCAGATAATTTACCCAGTATTCGAATAGACAGTAAAATTTCGCGTTTAATGGATAATCAAGACTCAACATCTAATATGGATTTATTTAGATTGTTGAAGAAATCTGGGGTAATTGATAATAATATGTTTTTGATTGTTTATAAGGAAGATGGAAGTTGTTATCTTGTTGGGGAATTTTTCATACCGGTTCTTTATAGCAAAACAAATGAAGATTTTGTTTTCACAATATCAAATTACACTCAAAGCATATCTGTTTATGCAGATATCCCAAAATATTGGGATTTTTTCCAGATTATTGGAAGTGTTAAAGATTATGAGAAATCTAACCCTCTTGGTTGTTGTTTATTACATGCAGTTGAATGTTATACTTCGATGGTTGCAGCGCTATTTGATTTACCAAGTAGTATAACAGATTGTGTAAAAAGTGAATTGGTTAATTTTTTAAAGGGAGAAGTTTATAGCCAACTATTTTGCGATGGAAAAAAGATTACAAATTGGAGCCATCAACCAAGAAGTTTTTTAATTGATATTAAAGATCAAGTTATTAAATGTTTGTATAAGAAGTTTGGAGTTGCTGTTGCAGAAACGATTATAAAACAATTATTTGGAAAAACTGTTGCAGGTATTATTATTAAAGTCTATGAAGTGACAGAGGGATGTAAAGATTTTTACAGTGATGGATTTGGCAGTAAATGTGGGGGAGGCGGTCAATCTGATGGCTTAACTAGTAATCCAATACGTTCTTACGATCCCAACGACAAAATAGGCTTTCGCTCTCCTTCTGGGAGCAAATACTTTAATGCCAGTAAGAATAACTTTACCTATGTTGTGAATTTTGAAAACAAATCAACTGCAACGGCGCCTGCTCAGGAAGTTTATATTACCGACACCCTCGATATGAATATATTTGATATTAATAGTTTTAGATCAGTTTATATCAAAATTGGAAATAAGATAGCCCAAGCTCCATTTGATGCTCAAAGCACTTCATGGTTGGTGGATATGCGACCCGAATTAAATCTTCGCACGGAAGTTAAGTTAACTTTGGACAAGCAAAAGGGGATTGCACACTGGTACTTTAAGGCTATTGATCCTATGACCGATACTTTGCCTAGCGACCCCTTAGTAGGCTTTTTACCTCCTAACGATTCAATTGGTTCAGGACAAGGCTGCGTTACTTTCTCTATTGATTTAAAGGATGGTGTTGAGGATGGCGAAAGTGTAAAAAATAAAGCATCGATTGTTTTTGATTATAACGATCCAATTATTACTCCTACATGGGAAAATACAAAAGACAATATTGCGCCAATAAGCACAATGTTTCAACCAGTTATTACTACTGATTCAACTGCTCTGATTAGTTGGATTGCAGAAGATAATAAGAATGGATCAGGGGTTTATCGTTATGATTTGTATATGAAGCAAGGTAGTGCACCCTACGAGCCTTTGGTTGCTAACACCGATCTCACTTCATTTGATTTTAAGTATAGAATGGGTGTAGAGTACGCTTTTTATACTATTGCGGTAGATAGTGCTGGCAATAAGGAGGTGAAAACCGCTGTGCCTGATGTTGTTTTATACAAATCTACAGGAATTGAAAGCGATCAATTAATTGAAGATAATGTTATGACTGTTTTCCCAAATCCTTCAAATAAGGGTGTAGAGATAACAGTTGTGGTTAATTTGACCTATGATATTTTGAAAGAATGTCAACTTTCTGTGACTTCAATTAATGGATCCGTTATTAAAACTTTCAACGGATTAGATAGTAAGTTAACAGTAAGCAATCTCGATAAAGGAGTTTATCTTTTCAATTTAGTGCGAAATGGTAAAACTTTTTGTGTTAAGAAGGTTGTTGTTCAGTAATTACTGATTAGTGCGAATATGAAAAGGAGAACCCTGATTTTTTAGGGTTCTCCTTTTATTTTAATCATAACTTTATCGCTATAATATTTGATTATTCAATTAAAATCGTGATTCAAAAGTTTTTATTTCCCACTTACTTTTTCCTTCATTCAGTGTGGCACAAAGTATTTTATTTCCATCGGTTCTAACATTTACAAGACCATAAACAATTCCATCTACTACTTTTAGTCTCGACAGTTTCTGTGACTTTTTTGTTGGATTAAGAGCACCTGAACTTGCTCGTGTAAAGAAAACATCCGTTTTGGTTTCTTCCTCAAGCGATATGTCAATTTTGCTATTGCCTGTTTCATATCCCTTATATTCTACTTTAAAAGGATCTCCCAGCTTGTAACTTCGGGAAACCTCTGTGCTGTAAACTAATGGAGTAATTAATTCATCATCTTTAATGGATCTAAACCCAGTCAAACCGCTGGCAGCAACTATATTGGGTCTGGGATGTGCATGGGTTTCGTCATCGCCTGACGATATTATTGTTGCTGATGCATTAACACAGCTTAAAAACTCAAGGGAACAATCATCACTACCATGATGACACGATTTAACAACATCAGCAGCTAACTCCTGCCTGTTGCCTTTAAAAACTTCAAGAATGTGCTGCTGGCTTTTTTTATTAAGATCTCCTGTTAGTAGTATTTTTGAACGCCCATAATCAACTCGAAGCAAAATAGAATTTCCGTTAGTGTTTTTTGATGTGTCTTTAAAATCACTTACAACAGGTTTGCCATTATATATATGTTCAATTGGACCCAATACTTTTATTGAAACATCTTTGTTTGATTCAAAGCCTGGAATATAATCGAATCCCTTTGAAGGATTATAACTTAACCTCTTAATGGACGAGGTAAATTTCAATATGCACTCAAGGAACTTTGCCCAGTTACCTTGAAGTTTCGGATTTGCATCTTGCTTAAGTCCTTCCTCAATACTTTTGCTATCCGAAATTAGATTAAGCAAGTATCCATCCTTTGATTCTCCAAGATATTTATCCTTTGCACCTTTCCACCACGATACTCCTGCATGGTAAAAGTTTGATATTTTAACATTATCAACATCTATCTCTTTTTTCTCTTTGGGATTAACTAAGTCCCATAACCCACCATAATGATCGGCATCGCAATGAGAACAAATCATTGCATCAAGGAGGATTGACGATTCTCCATAGTCTTTTTTAAATTTCCAGTCAACAAAATCGGCGGCACTTTTACCGTGAGGCTGAGAATCTCTGTTGTAACCTCCATCAAGTAGGATATGTTTTCTATCTGGAGTAACAATAAAAACGGCATCACCTTGACCTACATCAATAAAGTAAAACTCCAGCAATGGGATGTCTCCAATAACATCGGCATCTACATAGCCATTTGTAAACCCTCGCGCTTTGACTTTATATCTATTATTTTCTTTTACAT
>CAZTVB010000221.1:0-5319 GCA_964616315.1 uncultured Rikenellaceae bacterium | reverse complement strand
CAGGAGCCTTGTCGCCAATACGTGGCATTGCATAAACTTGATTCTCTTCCATTTTTTTTGATTTTTATTTAGTTAAACAATTTGAACATATCT
This sequence comes from uncultured Rikenellaceae bacterium, assembly GCA_964616315.1. Taxonomy (GTDB): domain Bacteria; phylum Bacteroidota; class Bacteroidia; order Bacteroidales; family Tenuifilaceae; genus SB25. The sequence continues at coordinate 5,226 of CAZTVB010000221.1, read as the reverse complement.
ATGGAGTAATGGATGGTTAGATTAATGGAGTGATTTTACCCAATGTTTCGCCAACACTCCATTAATCCAATATCTCGTTACATCCTCAACTTCCTCAACTCTTCCTTCATTCTGTTGATATCGGTAATCCAATCCTCAATATCGTTTTCGTGCTCAATTTCCTCGGCCAATATTTGAGTGGCCATTTGGTGAGTCATATGGTCTTTGCCGCTGGTGAATGAGGCAATCTCATTGTAACGCTGAATAGCGCAACGCTCTCCATGAAGGTTTTGCTCAAGAATTACCTCTATGTAAGGGTCAACAGGAGCATCATAAGCGCAACGGCTATGCTTAAACCAATCCTGCGGATGCAATAGAGGCGTTCCGCCTAGTTGAATAATTCTATCGGCAACCATTACAGCATGGTTAAGCTCTTGAGTTGCATGAAGCAACAATTCAGGCTCTACTTCGCTACGCATAGGACCTTCCATTACTCGTGCGCCTATCCAGTACTGGTAGTATGCAAGCCACTCCTCAGCCAAAGCTGCGTTTAGCATTTCCAATAATTTATCAACATCAACCGATGCAATTTTTTTAGCTTCTTTTCCCATGATTAGTTCTTTTTTAGTGGTTTATGTTCTTTATAGTTTCCTACTATTTGAAGATTTATCTCCTTAATGTTAAAGTTCGGAATCTGCTTCTTGTCAAAATACTCCTGAAGAATTTTATCGAGTTCCCCGTCGTAGTAGTTCTCAATATAATCGCACTGCTCGCAGTATAAATGATGATGCTTATGCATTTCAATATCGTACCGCATAAAATCCTTTTCAGTCTTTACCTTCTTTATAATATTCTTTTCGCAGAAGGTGTCCAGTATATTGTAAACCGTTCCAAACGCAAGGTTTGGATGATTTTTACGAACATACTCTTTAACTGCATCGGCTGTTGGATGGTCCTTAATGGCCATTAACGCCTCCAAAACGGCCACTCGCTGTGGTGTTACCTTTAGGTCGTTTTGTGTAAGAATATTTACCAACTCGGAATAACTCATACTAATTAGGAATAATTCTTATTTAGGAAAAACACTAATTTACAAAAAAGGTTCGGCCTTGTCAAGAAAATTTCTTAACAAATCATCAAATATCAATATAAATATCTGAAAATTAAATGTTTAAAGATTAATTGGAAGAGTTTATCCCTTTGAGCAAATCTTACGTAAAAACTCTTCGTTCAAAATTTGAAGTTCCTTTTTATTGAGGTTGATGATTCCTTCCTTACCAAACTCACTTAATTGTCGGCTAACACTCTCGCGCGATGAACTAATAAAATCAGCCAATTCCGAGATTGTGAGCGGAAGCTCATAGCTGCTCGATTTAAAAACCTCGTGCGACATACAAAGCAGAATCTCTGCTAAACGACCAGGCAATTGCTTCTGCGACATATTAGTGTATCGTTGATAATCCGAAAGTTCATTTCGACATAGGTCGAGAATTATCTCATACGCAAAACTACCGTTCTGGAAAATAAAATCCCTAAAGGTATCGAGCGATATAAAGCAGATTTGAACATCGGTAAGTGCCGTTGCTGAATAATGGTTTACTTTATCGCCAAAGGTAGTTGGCAAACCCAAATAAGCAGGTGCTTTTGTTAATCGTAAAATTTTATCGCCTACAGGCCCTTTCATATAAACCTTTACAAGTCCCGATTTTAGGTAAGCGATATTGGTAGCTAGAGTCCCTTCCCTGAATATAATCTCACCCTTTTTGAATTTGATTTGGGCACAGCTGGACTCCAATGCTTTCAACTCATCATCGGACAACAACTCTGCTGCGGGCGACTTAAAACTACACAACCGACACTCGGGATTAGCCATAGTTTAAATGTTAACAAAGACAAATATATGAATATTGTGATAAATGTCACATTAACACACATATTATATCACAGTGGTTTTCGAATATTCAATTAGGTTCAAGCCTATTTTTGCTATTGTTAGTTTTATAACAAACCCAAACTTACAATACAATATCAACAATGGACATGGAATTTGAAAAACAACTCGAGGAGCTTAAAAAGAAAGTTGGCAAACTCGAAAAAGGTCGTCAGGATAAAATGACCCTAGTGGTTTTCTCCGGCGAACTGGACAAATTAATGGCTGCCATGATTATTGCCACAGGAGCTACAGCAATGGATATGGAGGTTAAACTATTCTTCACTTTTTGGGCAACAGCAGCACTAAGAGACCCAAAGAAAAGTGTAAAGGGCAAAAACTTTATGTCTAAAATGTTTGGCTTTATGCTTCCTAAAGGTGCTAAAAAGGTTAAACTGTCCAATATGAATATGGGCGGAATGGGTAAAGCAATGCTCGAAGGATTGATGAAGAAAAAAGGAGTAAAATCGTTACCAGAACTATTTCAAATAGCCGGCGAACTGGGTGTTGAAATCAATGTTTGCGAAATGTCAATGGATTTAATGGGCTTCAAGAAAGAGGAACTAATCGACTACCCAAAATTGAATATTTGCGGCGTTGGAACATTCCTATCCGATGCTGAGGAAAGCAAAATTCAGTTATTTATCTAGATAAAATATAAATCAATCATCAAACACATACTACAATGACAACAGAAGAATTAAGAAACCTAAAGGCAAACCAAACTGTTGATGCACGAGGAACCGCTTGTCCTGGTCCGCTTTTAGCAGCTAAAAAAGCTATTGGAGATATTGAATCGGGCGAAATTATGGAAATACTCTCATCTGACGAAGGTACAAAGCACGATATTCCTAAATGGTGCCAAAAGATGGAGCACGAGTTCCTTGGTATAGTTGAGGAAGATAGTTACAGCCGCTTATTCCTGAAAAAAGCATAATGATTTAAACGCAAAGGCGCTACGACGCAAAGTTTACATTGCAACTTTGCGCCTTAGCGTTCAAAATCGATTTACAATGCCAACCGAAAACTTCTCACCAAAAATACTGGTCTTCTCCACCGATAAAATATCGGACCCGGGAATCGACCAAGCCGGATTGCGTAAACTACACTACTCGCCTACGGTTTACGTAATTAGTTTGCCCTGCTCATCGGGCATTAAACCACGATGGATTATGCGAGCATTCGAAAAAGGTTTCGATGGTGTATTTATTGCAGCCGATGGGCACGAGTGTTCCTACAGCCCTAAATGCGCCGAGCATACCAATACAATCATTGTGGAATCACAAAAAATGATGAAGGCAAAAAACATCAATCCAAAACGAATCAGAATGGCCGCACTATGCTCAGTTTGTGCAGAACCATTTGTAAGCTATATGGGAAACTTCTCAAAAATTCTTTCCGAATTAGGAAGTCTAAATACTGAGGAGTATAAGTCTAGTTAAATAATTCTTTGTGCTCTTCGTGATGTCCTTATGAGCCTTTGTGGTTTATTTTTTACCACAAAGAACACAAAGTATCTCAAAGTAAAAGTAAGATTTAATTCAAATCTGAATCAATGTCTGATAATAACAAAAAATACGATGCCCTTGTTGTGGGCGGAGGAATAGCCGGACAGGAAGCAGCTATTAGCCTCGCGGATATGGACTACAAGGTTCTTCTGGTTGAGAAAGAACTGTCCATTGGTGGCAAAATGATACAGCTGAGCAAGGTTTTTCCAACGCTCGACTGTGCTGCGTGTATTACAACACCCAAAATGTCCGAAACGGCTAGGCATCCAAATATCACCTTGATGCTTAACAGCCAAATTGGGTCAATCAATAAAGATAATACGAGTTTTAAAATCAATATAAATCGCAAGGCACGCTTTGTTAAACCTGAAGTTTGCACGGGCTGTCAGGAGTGCGAATTTGCTTGCCCTGAGGTTCGCCCCGACGACTATAACGCCCGTTTAGCAGGCCGGAAAGTGGCATACATTCCGTTCAGCCTTGCCAATCCAAGAATTGCATCAATAGAACGCCAAGGCGAATCAGCTCCTTGCATCAACAAGTGCCCTGGAGGAGTTAAACCTTACGGCTACATTTCGCTTGTTCGCAACGGACAGTATGAGGATGCAATGCATCTTCACCTCGAAGATATTCCAATTCCGGGAAGTTTAGGCAGAGCCTGTTATGCACCTTGCCAAAGTGAGTGTACGCGTGGTAGTCTTGAGGCTCCAGTTGATATTCGTAGAATTAAACGCTTCTTTACTGAGGATTACTACAAAAAATACCCACAAGCACCAACTAAGGAAACCAAACCAAACACGGGTAAACGTGTTGCAATTGTTGGTTCTGGACCTGCTGGATTAACAGCAGCATATCATTTAGCATTAAAAGGACATACAGTTAAAATATTCGAAGCCGCACCCAAAGCAGGCGGTATGCTAATGCTAACACTCCCAGAGTATAGGCTTCCGAAGAAAGTTGTAGAGCGAGATATACAGAATATCACCTCGTTGGGAGTTGAAATTGAAGTGAACAAGCGCATCGAGAACATCTCTAAACTGAAAGAAGAAGGGTTTGATGCAGTATTCGTTTCTGTGGGAACGCACCAAAGCAGCAAATTCAATATAGAGGGCTCAGATTTAAAAGGAGTTGTTTCGTGCCTAGATTTCCTACGCAATGCCAATATTGGTGAAAAAGATAACCTTACGGGTAAAAAAGTAATGGTTTTTGGCGGTGGAAATACAGCCATTGATGCATCGCGCACAGCAATTCGACTTGGTGCCTCAAAAGTGATTGTGGTTTACCGTCGTAGTCGTGAGGAGATGCCCTGCTTTGCCCCCGAAATTATGGAGGCCGAGGAGGAAGGTGTTGAAATAATGATTCTCCGCAACCCAGTAAAATTCATTGGCGAAAATGGTAAGTTAACCAAAGTTCAACTTATCAAAATGAAACTCGATAAACCCGATGCCAGCGGACGCCGTAGTCCTGTTCCGGTTGAAGGTTCGGAATATATAGAGGAGGTTGATTTTGTAGTTGAAGCCATTGGACTACAACCGTCAACATCAATTTTCGGGAATGAACTAGAGCTGAAAAAAGGTGGAACAATTAAAGTAAACGATAAAACCCTACAAACCGCCACTTCATACATATTCGCCGGAGGCGATGGTGTTACAGGAGCAACTACCATTATTGAAGCAGCAGGTCAAGGGAAACAAGCCGCTTTCTACATCGACAAATACCTCAATGGCCTAAACCCCGATGATTTTGAGTTTGGCGACAAACTCCCTGCTGTTGATAAAACCAAGGTTTTAAGCAGAGATAATATCAAACTTG
>CAZTVB010000220.1:0-5331 GCA_964616315.1 uncultured Rikenellaceae bacterium | reverse complement strand
GTTCAGGCTTTGAAAAATGTCAATTTAGAAATTAAAACCGGAATGTATGGGCTCGTTGGGCCAAATGGTGCAGGCAAATCAACGCTTATGCGCACTTTAGCAACGTTACAGGAGTCCGATAGCGGTACCGCGTTTTTAGACGATTTAGATATGCTCAATAATAAACCCGAGGTTAGAAAAATTTTGGGTTACTTACCTCAGGAGTTTGGACTTTACCCAAAAGTTTCGGCGGAGACTCTCCTGAATCATATTGCCGAAATGAAAGGGATTTCAAATGCATCGGAACGTAAAGAATTGGTAAAGGCTTTGCTTAATAAAACGAACCTGTATCAGCACAGGAGTAAAAATCTTGGAGGTTTTTCCGGTGGTATGAAACAGCGTTTTGGAATTGCCCAGGCGCTTATTGGTAGTCCAAAATTGATTATTGTTGATGAACCAACTGCCGGACTCGATCCTACTGAACGTAACCGATTCCATAATTTGCTGAGCGAGATTGGGGAGAACGTTATTGTTATTCTTTCAACCCATATAATTGAGGATGTAAAGAGCCTTTGTAACCAGATGGCTATTATAAATTTTGGCGAAGTGTTACTTCAGGGTAGGCCCGATGATATTGTAAATGTATTAAATGGTAAGGTTTACCGCAAACTTATCGATAAGCACTCGTTGGAGAACTATCAGGGTATGGATATTATTTCCACAAAACTTTTACGCGGTAAGTTGGAGATAACTGTTGTTAATGATATTAATCCTGAGAATGGATTCAGTCTCTCAGAGCCTTCGCTTGATGATGTTTACTTCTCTAACGTTCGTAACACAAACTAATTCGTTAGCTATGTTTTGGAATATTTTTCGATTCGAAATTAAGTATAGGCTAAAAAGGCCCGCAACTTATCTGTATTTTGGAATATTCTTGCTTTTTAGCATAGTGATGCTGGTAAGTGAGAATGTTTCCATAGGAATGATTCCTTCCGCAGCAAACATCAATGCTCCTTACGTGTTTGCGATTATGTCTGCCGTTTTCTCCGCATTTGGAATAATGGTTACTTCAGCAATGATGAGCACTCCTGTGGTTCGCGATTTCGATCACGATACGCACCATTTTATCTACAGTATGCCTATAACCAAGTGGCAATACCTCGGTGGGCGTTTTGCCGGTTCAATGTTTATGACCATTATGGTTTTTATGTCGGTGCCTATTGGGTTGATGATTGGAATTGCATCAAACCACATATTTGACATTCATGCAGGTAAGCTTGGTCCGTTCAGTTTGTGGTCATATTTTCAGCCGTTTTTCCTAATTGTAATTCCCAATATCTTCTTTGCCGGATCTATATTTTTCACCTTGGCTAGTTTAACCAAAAAGATGGTTTACAGTTACATGGGTAATGTTATTCTTTTGGTGGGTTATATAGTTGCAATAAATCTTTTGGGTAATATTGATAATAGAAGTATTGGGGCATTAGTTGATCCCTTTGGTCTATCATCGCTCGATTTAATGGTTCGTTATTGGACTATTGCGGATTTCAATACCAGAATTGTAAGTCCCGATACCTACCTTTTGCTGAATAGGCTAATATGGATTAGCGTTGGCGTTATCTCATTATTTTTTGTTTACAGCAAGTTTACCTTTACTACACCTAAATCAGCATTGCGAAAAGCGAAGGTGGAGAACGGTGATGATCAAAAAAGAGAATCAATTATTTTGCCACGATTCCAGCAATCTTTTAGTCTATTGCAGGAGTTGAAACTTTGCGTCAAGCAAGCGTGGATTTACTTTAAAGGAATTGCCACCGATTTTGCATTTATTGCCATTATGCTGGCCGGTGTTGGGCTTGTGGCATCGGGTAGTATTAGTTTGGGGTCAAGTTACGACACCAATTTCTATCCAGTAACTCACTCTATGCTTGAATCTGTTGGTGGAAGTTTTGTTCTGTTTGTGATAATCGTACTTACTTTCTTTAGCGGTGAACTGGTTTGGAAAGAACGCTCAGTTAAGCTTAACCAGATATACGATACACTCCCTGTGCCATCGTGGATTACATATACATCAAAGTATATTGCAATGCTTATGGTTACCATTCTTGTTCAGTTTGTGATAATGCTTTCGTGTGTTGGAATTCAGATAAGCCATTCGTACTATGTGTTTGAGTTCAATCAGTATTTTGTTCAGCTGTTCGTGTTAGGTTTTGCCAAGTATGCTATACTACTTTCACTAATTATGTTGATTCAAGTGGTATCGTCGAATAAGTTCGTTGGTTTTGTGTTTGTGATGGTTTACTACGTAGTGATGTCGGTGCTATCGCAGTTTGGATTAGAGGATGGATTGCTTCGTCCTAATGCCATTCCTTCGTATATGTATTCCGATATGAATGGTTATGGGCCATTCCTTACATCGGTAATTTGGTTTACTGTTTACTGGGGAGTATTTGCTGTGATACTAGCGTTGATTTCGAATCTATTCTGGAAACGGGGCTCTGAATCGGGATTTAAAGTGGCAATTCGTAAGGCAAAGGAACGTCTCGGAATCCGTGCCATGAGGTTGAGCCTTTATTCCTGTATTGTTTTGTTCCTTGGTGTCGGAGGGTATATTTATTACAATACACATGTTCTTAATAATTTCGAAACGTCGAAACAGAGGGAAAAGAAGTTGGTTTATTTCGAGAATCACTATAAATGGTTGAAGTATAAGCCACAACCAAAAATTGTGGATGCCGATGTTTTGGTCGATATATATCCTCACGATAGTAAACTTCTTATTTCTGGAACTTTCTACCTGAAGAATACTGAGAAGGTTGCTGTTGACACCATTTATATAAATATGCCAACCAATAAGATAACATTTAGCCAATTCAATCTTGGTGGCGATAGTGTAAAACTTGTGGACAATTACTTTGGAATTTTTAAGGTTGCACTATCAAAACTCTTACAGCCTGGTGATAGCCTTCCTTTAAAGTTCTCATATAAGTATTGCGAAAGAGGTTTTAACAGCAATCCGCAAACACTACTTGTTGATAATGGAACTTTTTTCAATAGCAAATCCAGTTTTCCTACAATTGGATATAACGATGGCAATGAGTTATCCGATAGGGATAAACGAAAAAAGTATAAACTGCCGGAGCAAAAACGTATGCCATTGATTTCCGATACTGCCATGTGGCAGAATACATATTTAGGTAACGATGGTAACTGGATTCGATTTAAGGCAACGGTAAGTACATCGGCCGATCAGGTTGCAATTGCTCCGGGGCGCTTGGTTAAGCAGTGGAGCAATGAGGGTAGAAATTACTATTCCTATCAGGTTGATGGGAAAATGCTCAACTTTTTTTCATTCCTTTCAGCAGAGTATCAGGTTGAGCGTGAATCGTACAAGGGAATTGATTTGGAGGTATACTACCACAAAGGCCATGAGTACAATCTACCCAACATGTTTAAGGCCATGCGGCAATCGTTGGATTATTTTCAGGAAAACTTTGGGCCGTTTCAACATAAAAATCTTCGTATAGCAGAGTTCCCAAGGTATGAGTCTTTTGCCCAAAGTTTTCCAGCTACCATTCCATATTCCGAGAGCATTGGTTTTATAGCCGATTTACGCGATACTTTAGATATCGACTACGTTTTTTACGTTACTGCTCACGAAATTGCACATCAATGGTGGGCGCATCAGGTTTGCGGTGCAAATGTTCAGGGAGCAACTCTTATGAGCGAGTCTTTATCGCAGTATTCTGCGTTAATGGTAATGGAAAAGGAGTATGGTCGCGATAAAATGCGAAAATTTCTAAAGTACGAGTTGGATAGGTATTTAAGCTCCAGAAAGTACGAGCGAATAAAGGAGGATCCTTTATACCTAAACGAAAATCAAGGTTATATTCATTACAACAAGGGTAGTGTGGTAATGTATAGTTTGCGCGATTTTATTGGCGAGGAAAACCTTAACAAAACGTTGTTCAAATTTAACGCTGATTGGAAATTTCGAGAGCCCCCATTCCCAATCTCTACAAATTTTTTGGAGTACATAAACAACGCAACTCCTGATAGCCTTAAGTATTTGATTGATGATATGTTTAAAACCATTACCCTTTATTCTAACCGGGCTGTTAAGGCTACTTATGCTGAGTTGCCCGATGGTAAGTATAAGGTGACTATCAATGTGAGTGCCCAAAAATTTAGGGCTGACGAAAAAGGTATGGAAACCGAACAACCTTTCGACGATTATATCGATATTGGTGTGTTTGCAAAGAATGGAAAGGACGATAAGGTGCTTTACCTTCAAAAATACAGGATGCGTTCAGGCGAGAATACTTTTGAAGTGATTGTTGATCAAAGGCCCGAAGTTGCAGGGATTGACCCTATGAACAAGTTAATAGATCGCGATAGCGATGATAACAGAGTTAGTGTGGAAAAAGTTTAATTTTTGATATTGCTGAGCAAAACCCCGTAGACTTAGTGTCTGTGGGGTTTTTGTTTTTTAACTAATCATGATTTAAAAGAAAAATATATTTATGCTATTTGCACAAAGCCCTTCCTATGGTTTATAATTGCTAACAGTTTTAGATCAACGGAAATGCCCAAAACTTCCTCCAACACCAACTTCAATACTATAGCTGTTTTTCCCTAAAATTTCTATTTTTTGAGTAGAACTAGTCCTATTGTAGTTGCAGTTAACGTAAATGTGAAAAATATTTTCTCTTGATAGTTGAAAGAATTTCATTAAGGAGAGTCCAACAGTGTAACCTTTTCTTGAGTGAATAACAGTGGCTTTTTCCGTAAAGTCTTCCAGCATAAATGAGCAAAAGCCAATGTAGGTATCAATTGAAATGTCGTTTCTAATGTAGGCTCTATATCCAGCCCTTACGGTAGCATTTTCAAGAGTTAATTCTGAGTTTTGATTATAGATAGTGCTTCCAATAATCATAGTTTTTTTTAAGTGCCTGTCGTGAGCTAAGTTGAATTTTAATCCTAGCAAAAAATTTTGTTTGATTTTTGTATTGAACTCAATTGTAGGACAAATTGTTGTGTTAAAGTATTCCGATGATAAATTATCAAAAATAAACAAACTTGGCCCGACTTTAAGTTCCTCTCCGGATTGTAGTCTACCTTGTGCACTTACAGAGCCAAGCCAAGCAAAAAATGTAAATAGAAATAAAGTTTTTCGGACAAGCATAAGTTAATCACATCTTTAATGGATTATTAAAGAAACTTATTACTCAAAGGTAATGCCATAAATCATTTAAAAAAAAGACACTGCAACTTCTATCCCATAAAGCAAATTAGGCATCAAATAATCGTAATGCTCAGATACATTAAAACAAACTCTAGCAAGGGTTATAT
>CAZTVB010000219.1:0-5356 GCA_964616315.1 uncultured Rikenellaceae bacterium | reverse complement strand
GTTTTAGTGAATCGTTTTCGGTTGAGTCTGTTTTCTGCTGAAGTTTTTTATTCAGGGCCTCGTCAATCTTTATTTCGTCGGCAGTAAGAATAACAGGACGCATTTCCATCCACATTGTGGAATCCGCTTTTCGAGCCATTGAGTCAATGGTAACTGTAATAGGGTCAACAACTTCCAATGTTTTAGCCGAAGTATCGGCTTGCTTCACCTGCTTATCAATCAGTTTCGCTAATTCATACATCTCCTTATTGCTCAGAGCCTCCTTGCTCATTAGTTTTTCCAATTTTTCGGCGTTCTTTTGTTCTTTTGCTTGTTGTTTTGCGCTAACTTTCTTTTGAGGAACTTTGGGTTTAGGCTTTTCGGTCTTTTGCTGGTTTTGCCTTTGAGCAATATTAACGGGTGTTTTGATATTCGTGTTAACCTTAACATTCGAGTACTTTACAGAAGATATATAGGTTATATCGCCTTCGCTTCCCATAAACTTACCGTTTACTACGTAATGATGACTTATGGGCATCCAAACATCGCTCTCAATTTCTCCGAATGTTTGTTTAATTCTTATTGTACCAATTATGGATTCATTTGTGATGTCAATCTCATGCAGGTTCCAGTAATCATCGGCAATGTAGATATAGCCTGACACTAACTGTTTGCTTTTTCGTTTAGGTATAACCTTTATTCTATTTATCACCCTATTATCTTGAATTGAGTAACTATCGTACTTGAAATTATAGTGATTTAGAGCATATGGTGCAAGTGGTAGAATAATTTCGCCAATTTGAGGTTGATAAAAACTGGCATTCAAGAACCTCATCACATCATCGGTTCCACCACTTCCTCCAGGAATGTTGGAGCGTATCATTTTTACCTTTTGGTCATACTTGTCAGGCGCAGTAAATTTAATGTTGTTGACCGATTCCTGAAGGTAGAATTGACCCTCCTTGGGAACATCATCGGAGTTTCCCATTGCTTTTTTAACCAGCCACGATAGTTTCTTAATTTTTAGTGTTCCCTTCATGTAAACCTCAGCGTTGAACTCCTTAATTTGATTTTGGTAGTAAGGAGCCATACCTATGGCTTTGCGAATAATGCTGTAAGCGGGGTCTTCGCCTTTTGAGCCAATTGTTACAGGAGCGATTTGGTAAGGCTTTACTGGCAATGTTATGTCATAAGTGTTTTTGCCATCCTTAACTTCAATATGCTTCTCAATGGTTTCAAATCCAAGGCAGCGGAATGTAATGCTATATTTTCCTTTTGGAAGATTTATTAAGTACATCCCATCGGAGTTGGATGTTGTTCCCTGCTTTGCTTCCTTTACAAAGATTGATGCGTAGGCTATAGGTTCTTTATTTTCGTCAAGAACTTTTCCTTGAAGCGTTTGCGCTGTTAGTTTTAGATTGGTAGAAATTAGTAGTGATAGTAATCCAAGCCAATAATAATTTTTTATAATTAACATATCCTAATTTTTGACTTAAAGCTAAACAATTTTTAAACCAAAAATAATGGATAGTGTTCATTTCATAGTTTTTAACTATTCAGCGGATTTTTTATTTTGAAGATAGTTGTCCCCAAAAACTTCTCTATTTTATCGAACAGAACTTTCTGTTTTTTATTTACAAACGTAATGGCAACACCATCGCTTTGGGCGCGTGCGGTTCGACCAATTCTATGTACGTAATCCTCGGGGTCGTTGGGTACGTCGTAGTTTACAACTAGGTCTATATCTTCAATGTCAATGCCGCGTGAAATTATATCGGTTGCAACCAGAATCTGAATTTTTCTATTCTTAAACTCACGTAGAACCTCCTCTCGCTCGCGTTGCTCCAAATCGGAGTGAATTGCTTTAGCCCTGATGTTGCTTTGTATTAATTTGCGCTCAATGCTTTTCACTTCGGATTTCGTTGAGGCAAAAACTAGGACGCTTTGTACGTAATCCTTTTTCTTTACAAGTGAATCCAAAAGTTCTAGTTTTTGGTCGTTTTCCAACATATAAACCGCTTGAAGTATATTCTCAGCAGGTTTCGATACAGATAAGCTTATTTCAACAGGATTATGAAGAATTGTTTTTGCTAGTTTCCTGATATTTTGTGGCATGGTTGCTGAAAACATCAAGGTTTGACGTTTCTTTGGAAGTAGTTTTATAATTGACATGATATCGTCATAAAATCCCATGTCCAGCATTCTATCCGCTTCATCAAGAATTAGATGCTCTACGGTATCCAGTTTTACGTAGCCCATTTGGATATGTTGAATCAACCTTCCAGGAGTTGCAATGACCAAATCAGCTCCACCCTCAAGTGCAGCACGTTGCCTATCCCAGTTGCCTCCATCGTTTCCGCCGTACACGGCAATTGAGCCAATTGGTGAAAAGTAGGCAAAACCTTCAACTTGCTGGTCAATCTGCAAAGCCAACTCACGTGTTGGTACGATTACCAGAGTGCTAACTTTGCTATGATTTGATGATTTGTTGGCATTTATGCTAAGGATAGGTAAAACAAAGGCTCCTGTTTTCCCAGTTCCTGTTTGCGCACAGGCTATTAAATCTTTTCCTTCAAGAATAACGGGTATTGCTTGTTCCTGGATAGGTGTGGGGTTCTCAAAACCCATTGAGTTAATCCCTTCAAGAATATCGGGGTGTAAATTAAAATCGTTGAAATTCAAAGTATGGTTATTTTATTAATTGTGTGCAAAGGTAAATAATATTGGGTCGATTGCAAGATGTAGAGTTTGAAATTGATGAAAATCAAAATATTAACCTTTTTTAAAGTTTTGCGTTATAGTATAAGTTGACTTTTTTGTGATGCTAAAAGCCATTATATTTGAAACCTAAATCTTTTTTATGATTCTAGATATTTTCTCCAAGAAGCAACGTACTTACAAGCATATATTCTTTGATTTGGATAGAACCCTATGGGATTTTGAGCAGAATAAAGAGGACGCTCTCCGCGATATTTTTTTTGATTATCAGCTCGATACTGTATTTCCGAGTGTAGTTACTTTTATTGATACTTTCACAAAGCATAACGACTACCTTTGGGAAAAGTACCTAAAGGGTGAGTTAACCAAGGATGTGCTTAGGTATAAAAGGTTTGAAGTAACCCTGCTGGATTATGGCTTAAACAATACCCGACTTGCCAAAACTTTAGGAGAGGAATACCTTAAAATTATGCCTTTGAAAACAGCCTTGGTGCCTGGCACTAGAGAATTACTAGAGTATCTAAGTGAAAAATATAAGTTGCATATCATTAGTAATGGTTTTAACGAGGTACAATTCCCCAAATTAGAGCGTTGCCATATTGAACATTACTTTGAGTGGGTTGTAACATCGGAGGATGCAGGATATCATAAGCCAGACTCTCGTGTTTTTGGACATTCGCTATCGAAAGCAAATGCTAAGAAGGAAGAGAGCATAATGGTTGGCGACGATTTTGAGAAGGATGTTGAGGGCGCCAAAAAGTTTGGCATGGACCAAATTTACTTCAACCCCGAAAATAAACCCCGTAAGTTTAAGGCAACCTACGAGGTTCAATCGCTCCGCGATATTATGAATATTCTTTAAATTTCACCTAAAAAGGAATATTGCTATTATCTATCCCCTTACTTGGGCGGAAATCGAAATCGCTCTCGCCAAATGAATCATCGTTCATTTTTGATGAATAGGTAACAGGCATCGATGCTGTGAACGAGGCCGATGCTGCTGGTTGCATGCCTGAGTAATCCGTATCGTCCAAGTCCGAGAAGCGGGCCATTTCCTTTTGGAATCGCAGTTTTACATCTTCCACTGCTCCGTTACGGTGCTTCGCCACAATAATTTCGGCAACGCCCTGTGTTGAGTTTCCATCCTCATCCTCGAGCAAACCATAGTACTCTGGCCTGTGGATGAATGTTACAACGTCGGCATCTTGCTCAATAGCTCCCGATTCACGAAGGTCCGATAGTTGTGGACGTTTGTTGCCGCCACGCGTTTCAACCGAACGGTTTAGCTGCGAAAGTGCTAAAATTGGAACATTCAATTCCTTCGCAATAGCCTTTAACGAACGTGAAATTGTACTCACCTCTTGCTCTCGGTTCCCTTTAGTTTCAGCAGGGCCAGTCATCAGCTGGAGGTAGTCTATAACCACAACTCCAATATTGTGCTGCGCCTTTAATCTTCTGCATTTTGCTCTAAATTCAAAGATTGATAGGGCAGGGGTATCGTCAATAAATATTTTAGCCTCGGAGAGGTTTTTAATCTTTACGGTGAGTTGAGTCCACTCATCTTGGGTGATTTTACCGTTACGGATTTTTTCCGACGAAAGCCCCGACTCACTGACAATTAAACGGTTCACCAACTGGATGTTCGACATCTCGAGAGAGAAAAACGCAACAGGCACTTTATGGTCAACTGCCATATTTCGGGCCATAGAAAGTACAAACGCGGTTTTACCCATTGAAGGACGTGCAGCAACAATAATAAGGTCGGAGCGTTGCCAGCCCGAAGTAAGCCTGTCTAAATCGGTAAAGCCAGAGGGAACACCACTTAAGCCATCCTCTCGCTTACCAGCCTCTTCAATCTGCTTAATGGCCTTCATCACAATGTTGCTGATTGGCTGTGTGTCACTTTTAATATTACCCTCAGCAACCTTAAATAGTTCCATTTCGGAGTAATCCAACAACTCATCAACATCCACATCCTCGTCGAACGACTTGTTTTGGATATCAGTAGCAACTCTTATCAGTTCACGTTGAATGTACTTTTGTGCAATAATTTTGGAGTGATACTCTAAGTGGGCAGCCGAACCAACTTTTGTGGTTAGCTGTGCAAGGAATGGAGCTCCTCCAATTTCATCGAGTTTCTCCTTTTTGCGGAGTTCCTCGCTTACAGTTAGTAGGTCAATTGGTTCAAGTCGTGACGATAAATCCTGAATAGCTTTAAAAATAGTTTGGTGTGATTCCTTGTAGAAACACTCTGGCTTTAAAACCTCGCTTACTGCAATAATAGCGTCTTTTTCAACCATTATTGCACCAAGTACGGCTTCTTCCAAATCGAGTGCCTGGGGTGGAATTTTACCCATTTCGGTTCCTAAGTTCTTTGATTTATACTGATTATTATATGTTCGTTTTTCGGCCATTATGGTAAAATTAGGTTGCAAAGTTAACCTTCACGATTAGTTTTTACCCAAGTATTGGAATATGTTTTTCCACAAAATTCAATGGCTTGCTAACAAGTTATTAACAGAATGGGGAGAGTTAAAAGTTGTTATTCTTTGCTTGAAAATAGGCCAGTCGTTCTATTCTTCGAACTTGGTTTACTATATTTGCTAGTATTTGAAAACTGATTGCGCTATGTTTAGAAAAGGAATAATTATAATACTAC
>CAZTVB010000218.1:0-5373 GCA_964616315.1 uncultured Rikenellaceae bacterium | reverse complement strand
TATCGGAGGATGAGTTTTTTGAATTAATTAAGGATTAATATTTTTGAAGTGTTGCTTAATTTTAGTAAAATTGCATTTTGGCATATTGTCCGAAATTAAAATCTGAAATAAATACAGCAGTGAAAGCACTAGATAACTATAAGTACAGAAAATCGATCAAAAACCTAAATAAGGCATTGGTTGGCTTTAAACGCCATAAAATGGTACAAAACCTTACCACTGCTCGTAATATTGGGCTTGTATTTAACTTACCAGACCAATCAGTGCTTGACGAGGTGCTTAATCTCAAAAAATACTTCGAGAGTAATAATATCAGCGTTGTTGCCCTAGGCTATTTTGATGCAAAAGAAATACCACAGTACTTTACTATGCACAATAGGGTTAGCGTTTTCGATAAGAATCAGGTTAACTGGTATGGAAAACCAGAGAGTGCTGTTGTTGATTCTTTTACTTCCACAGAGTTTGATATACTTATCGACCTGAATTTTGAGGAAACAATGCCAATGCGATGGATATCATCGCTTTCAAAAGCTAAATTTAGAGTTGGAGCATTAAACTATTACAATAATCCGTTCGATTTAATTATTACTGTGGATAAATCGAAGGGGCTTAATTATCTTTGTGAGCAAATAAAGCAAATACTTTATCAACTAAATAATAGATTTGCTCAAGAACCTACAACCACCTTGTAATTCATCAACTTAAAAAATATATGAGTACTGAACAGTTCCGGGGATTAGGAGTAGCTATGGTTACCCCTTTTAATCAGGATAAAGAAATTGATTACGACGCTACCGAAAAGTTAATTGAACATTTAGTTATTGGTGGAGTTGATTTCCTTGTTGTTATGGGAACAACAGGCGAATCAGCTACCTTAACCGACAAGGAGAAACGCTCATTGATTAAGTTTGTTATTAAAAAGAACGATGGCCGTTTACCCATAATGCTTGGTATTGGTGGAAATGATACCAACCATATTATTGAGCAAATAGATGATTTTGATTTTGATGGAATTGATGCAATTCTTTCAGTTACACCATACTACAATAAACCAACTCAAAAAGGTTTAGAACTGCATTTTAAAGCTATTGCTGCACAAAGCGAGTTGCCAATAGTGCTTTATAACGTTCCAGGAAGAACTGGCGTAAATATGACCGCCGAAACAACCCTAAAACTTGCTCACGAGGTACCAAATATCATTGGTATTAAGGAGGCATCGGGAAATTTAAACCAGATGAGTTACATTTTAAGGGATAAACCTGAAAATTTCCTTGTACTTTCGGGCGATGATGGCTTAACGCTACCTCAAATGTCGATGGGAGCCGATGGTGTTATATCTGTAGTTGGTAACGCTTTACCAAAGCGTTTCTCGCAGATGGTAAAGTTTGCACAGCAGCACAACTATGTTGAAGCAAGTAAAATTCACTTGGAATTGATTGAAATTATAGACTCTCTATTCGTGGAAGGTAACCCCGGTGGAGTAAAGGCTGCTTTATCAATACTTGGTATTGTTGATAATAACCTACGTTTACCGCTTGCTCCAATCAGTGAGTCGGCTTTCTACAAATTATCGTTGCTTTTACAGAACCAACAGTAAGATATTTTGTTACTATAACAATAAAAAGGCTCTTAGTTGAGCCTTTTTTGTTTTAATTTTAGTATATTTAATAGACTTAAATTTAACGTTATGGCTAACCTATCTACAACCTATATGGGTTTAAAGCTTAAAAACCCTTTAATTGTCGGAAGTTCAGGATTAACCGACTCTCTTCCTGAAATAGCTGAATTTGAGGCTAGAGGTGCTGCGGCAGTTGTTATCAAATCCTTATTCGAGGAGGAGATAATTGCCGAAACTCACGATAATCTGAACAAGATGAATGCCTCAGGCTTTATCTATCCGGAAACTATGGAGTACTTCGATTTTGATAGAATTGAAGACCCAGTTGCCGATTACCTAAAGTTTCTTAAAGATGCTAAGGAAAGCGTTAATATTCCAGTTTTAGCAAGTATTAACTGTGTTACAGCCAATGGTTGGACTGATTTTGCTAAACGTATTGAGGATACTGGGGTAGATGCCCTTGAGTTAAACGTTTTTTCTCTACCTTCCGATTTTAACCGAACTGCGCAAGAGAACGAGCAGGTTTATTTTGATATTATCAACAAGGTAACATCCGTAACAAAACTTCCTGTTGCGCTTAAAATTGGTTACTACAATGCCAGTTTAGGCAATTTCATTAAGCGGTTAAGCGAAACTCCTGTTAAAGGGATTGTGCTTTTCAATAGGTTCTATAACCCCGATTTCGATGTAAATAATCTGCAATTTGCCCCTTCGAGCGTATTCAGTACACCTGCAGAGATATCAACATCGCTAAGGTGGATTGCCATTATGTCGGGTAGGGTGCAGTGCGATTTGTCTGCATCAACTGGAGTTCACGATGGATTTGGAATGGTAAAACAACTTCTTGCGGGTGCAAATTCCGTTCAGGTTTGCTCTGCAATTTACCGCAACGGTAAGGAGCATGTAACCTATATGATTAAGCAGCTTGAACAATGGATGGATACTAATGGATACACAACCATTGACGAGTTTCGCGGAAAAATGAGTCAATCAAAAACATATAACCCTGCAGCTTTTGAGAGAGTTCAGTTTATGAAATATTTTCACGACTTATAATCAAATACACTAACAGTTAATAAAATTTAGCATTTGTTAATAAAGTTGATGATTATTGATTCTTAATATTTTACATAAGTTGTAACTTTCATCATAATTTCTGAAACCTTTTGGTTGGAGAAAGTATAAGAATTTATACTAAGTTTGTTGTCGGAAAGAATTAACGATGAGAGAAGAAAACGAAAATTACATAGGAGAAGATAATACCACCGAAATAGTTAAGCGGTACGAGGAGAAGTTAAGCCAGAGCAAAAGCATCTTCTTCGATGTATTTGAGTTTGAGAATATCATCGATTTTTACCTGTCGGACGATAACCATTCAAGAACCAGGCAGGCCATTGACATTGCCGAGCGGATTTATCCTAATTCGCCCGAGATTCAAATTAAAAAAGCAGAATATTACTTTGTAAAAGGTGAATTCAACAATTCGTTGAGTTTGCTGGAGTATTTAGAAAAGTTTGATTCTCAGAACTACGAACTTTATTTCCTAAAAGCACAGGTTTGCTTTGAATTGGGCGAAACTCAAAAATCCATTGAGAGTTTTGATAGGGCTATTGCCATTGGTACCGATGATACTATTGAATTACTGCACCGTGTTTCGAGTTTCTACCTCGAATCCGATGAGATTAACTTGGCGTTACGATATTTGCTTAAATCCTATCAAATAGATAAAACCAGCTTGGCTGTTTTGTTCGATTTGGGTTATTGCTACGAACGGAACAATGCGCTGGACAAGAGTATCCGTTATTATAACGAGTATTTAGATATAAATCCATTCTCGGCAAGTGCTTGGTACAATTTGGGCATTGTTTACACTAAACTGGGTCGATTTGATGAGGCTTTGGAGGCTTACGATTACTGCATTGCGGTTGAGCCCAACTACTCATCGGCTTACCACAATAAGGGAAATACGTTGGCATCTATTGAACGTTACGAGGAGGCCGTTAAGGTTTTTGCCGATTTATCGGAGTTGGAGACTGACAATCCTAGGGTGTTTGCATTGCTGGGTGAGTGTTACGAGAAAACCGATAGGTTGGACTTAGCCCTCGATGCCTACAATAAATCAATTGTTATTGACCCAGAATACGCCGAGGGCTATTACGGAATTGGTATTGTTATGGCTGCTCGCCAAAAATTAGATATCAGCCTAAATTTTATTAAACGTGCAATTGCGCTCGACCCAGAACAGTACGATTTTTGGCTAGGTATAGGACGTGTGCATTACGATATGAACAATATCCCCGAGGCAATTAATGCCTATCGCGAGGCTACAACTTTAAACCCTAACGAGCCCGATGCTTACCTTGCATTAGCGGAGGTTTTGCTTTACCAGGAGAAATTCCAGGAGGTTGAAACTTTGGTGGATGAGCTGGGCAATAAGTTCGATTCAAATGCCTCAATCAAGGTGATAAATGCTGCAGCATTATACCTTTCGCATCATCAAAAGGAAGCGTTAGAAATGCTTCGCGATGCTAAAAGGATTGACCCAACATCAATTGACGATTTTTTCAGCCTAGTATCAATTGTTAACGATGATGATTTTGTGGATAGTGTTAAATCTTTGTAAATAAGATAATTATATAAAAGCCACTCCGTTTTGGGGTGGTTTTTTATTAACAATCCTTATCTAAATAGTGATTTCTGTCATCATATTTACTAAAAATGAATACATTTGGCGTAAATGTTTAAAAAAGTAGAAATATGAACTATAATTTACCATTTATACCCAGCCGTCCAGGCAAACCCCGCGAGTTTGGTTTAACAATGGTTATGGATAAAGGGTTAAGTTTGGATGAGGCCAAGAATATGGTTGCTTCTGGCGCAGAGTATATCGATTTTGTAAAGTTTGGATTCGGAACATCGTTAATAACACCTCAGCTTAAAGAGAAAATTAAGGTTTATAGGGATGCAGGGATAAGACCCTATTTGGGAGGAACTCTCTTTGAATTATTCATTATTCGCAATATGTACGACGATTTTGTGAAGTTTGTTGACCAACTAGGCCTCGATTTGGTTGAAGTATCGGACGGCTCAATGGAGATGAATCACAAGGTTAAGTGCGATTATATCACTAAGCTTTCTAAGAAATTCACAGTTATTTCGGAGGTAGGCTCCAAACAAGCCGATGTTCATATTCCCGATGATGAGTGGGTTGCAATGATGAAAACCGAGATTGAGGCTGGAAGCTGGAAGGTAATTGCCGAGGCGCGTGAAAGTGGTAATATTGGTATTTACAACAAGGATAATTCCGCCAACTTATCGTTGATTGACGATATTGTTAAGCATATCAAAATTGAAAATGTTTTGTGGGAAGCTCCGCTGAAAAGTCAGCAAGCATGGTTTATTCAACTTTTGGGTGCAAATGTTAATTTAGGAAATATTGCCACTAATGAGGCTATATCGCTTGAAACATTGAGGCTTGGTTTACGTGGCGATACATTTTTTCAGTTTTTGCCGAAATAATTAAAATGAGATTAGTTTATAAAAGAGTTAAAGAATGAAACGAGGACCAATTGAATATGTATTTTTGATTATTAAGGGGATAGCAATGGGCGCAGCCGATGTTATACCTGGTGTTTCTGGAGGAACTATTGCATTTATAACGGGGATTTACGAGGAACTTATCGATTCAATAAAGTCTGTCGGCTCAAAATCATTCCTATTGCTATTTAAGAAGAACGGAATAGTGCAATTCCTTG
>CAZTVB010000217.1:0-5377 GCA_964616315.1 uncultured Rikenellaceae bacterium | reverse complement strand
TAAAATTCCAAGCACCCATATTTTGAGGCTCCTCCTGAACCCAAAGCCATTTCTTTGCATTGGGATATCTATCAATAACTCGCTCTATTTGGTTTGTTGGGAACGGATAAAGTTGTTCAACTCTAACAAGGGCGATATCATTCACTTCCAGTTCCTTCTTGCGTTGCAATAAATCGAAATATATTTTTCCTGAGCAGAAAACAACTCTACTAACAGTTTTCTCATCAACATTGCTATCGTCAATAACCTCGAGGAACTTACCGTTGGTTAACTCACCTATATCCGATATGGTTTGTGGATGGCGTAACGCGCTCTTGGGCGTGAATACAACCAGTGGAGTTCGGAAATCATGCTTTACCTGACGTCGAAGTATGTGGAAAAAGTTTGCAGCGGTTGTACAATTGGCAATTTGCATATTATTCCGTGCAGTAAGCGTTAAAAATCGTTCAATCCTTGCACTGGAATGCTCTGGCCCTTGCCCCTCGAATCCGTGAGGAAGCAACAACACCAAACCCGACTGTAATCCCCATTTATCCTCCGCAGAACTAATGTACTGGTCAATTATCACCTGAGCAACATTATGGAAATCGCCAAACTGCGCCTCCCAAATTGTAAGCGCTTCGGGCAATGCAACCGAATACCCATACTCAAATCCCATTACACCATATTCCGACAATAGGCTGTTAAGCACAGTAAATTGAGCCTGATTCGGGTCGATATGATTCAACGGGTAGTACTTCTCCTCGGTATTCGCCACGTTGTAGGCTGAGTGCCGATGCGAGAATGTTCCACGTTCTGAATCCTGACCACTCAAACGAACGGAATGACCCTCTAACAGTAAAGTACCATAGGCAATTAACTCACCCAAAGCCCAATCTACCTTCCCTGATTTGATTAACTCAGCACGCTCCTCAATTATCTTGGTTAACTTTTTGAAGAACTCCTTATCGGCAGGCAATGTATTTAACGCCTTAGCAACCCCATTAATACTATCTAATGAAACATTTGTTTCTGGCGATTCAACAAAATCCGCAGAATTTGAGAATCTAAAATCCTTCCATGTTTCTGGTAAGAACTTCAGAATCTTTATTTTGGTGTTGCTCTTGGCAATTTCCAAACGTTCCTCAAGCAGCGTATCGAACTTTTGCTTTTCCTCCTTAACTTCATCGGCATTGATTACGCCTTTATCAATCAATTTCGATGCGTAAAAATCCCGAACATTAGGATGCTTGGCAATTAAATCGTAAAGAACTGGCTGAGTAAAACGTGGCTCATCGCCCTCGTTATGTCCATATCTCCGATATCCCAGAATATCAATAAAAACATCGGTATGGAATGTTTGCCTATACTCAATAGCAATTTTAATTGTATGAACCAATGCCTCTGGGTCATCAGCATTTACGTGAAATACAGGACAACGTGTAACTTTTGCCACATCGGTGCTGTAGGTACTGCTTCTTGCATCGATATAGTTTGTTGTAAAACCAACCTGATTGTTAAGCACTAAGTGAATTGTCCCACCTGTGGTATAGCCCGAAAGCTGCGACATCTGTATGGTTTCATAAACTACACCTTGCACTGCCACCGCTGCATCGCCATGTATAATGATAGGTATTAACTTGCTGTAATCGTTGTTATAAAATTTCTCTATTCTTGCACGCGAAATTCCCTCGGCAACTGGCCCAACAGTTTCCAGGTGCGATGGATTTGGAACAAGATTCAACCGAACATTCTTGCCCTTATCGGTTGTAATTGTGTTGCTATAACCTAAATGGTACTTAACATCTCCCAACGACGATTCATCGTCGTACTTTTCGCCCATAAACTCAGCAAACACATTCTCGTAGGGTTTTCCCATTATGTTGGTAATAACGTTTAACCTTCCACGATGCGCCATAGCAATCACAAACTCCTCGGCACCAAACTCCGAGCCGTGTTCAATGGTGGTATCTAGTGCAGGTATTAATGCCTCAATACCCTCCAGCGAAAATCTTTTTTGCCCAATGAACTTACGATGTATAAACTGTTCAAATCCTACTGCAAGCACTAAGTGATGAAAAATATGTTTTCGTTGCTCAGCAGTAAATTCGGTTTTATTGGCCGATTTTTCTATTCTGGATTGTATCCACTCAACATACTTTGGATCGCGCAGGTACATATACTCTACACCAATACTACGACAGTATGTATTATTCAGATGTTCTATTATTTTTTCGAGGGTTGTGGCTCCTATACCAATAATTTTGCCTGCTTGGAATGTTTTAGGTAAATCGGCAGACGTCAATCCAAAATTCTCAATATCCAATGTTGGAGTATGTTTCCTACGATTCCGCACTGGATTTGTTTTGGTAAACAGATGTCCACGAAGCCTATAACCTTCAATCAACTTAATTACTTTGAATTCCGAGTCCGAAATTTTGCTTTCTGAACTTTTGTAATTAGCCAACGCAAACTCAAATCCCAAAAAAAACTTTTGCCACTGTATATCAACAGAACTGGAATCTGCCTTCCACGATTGGTATAAACTTTCAATTGCCTGAGGGTCTATATTGCTTAAGTATTTATCCATTTTTTTAGTTGATGGTTGTTCGTTGGTGGTTGATAGTAAAGAGATAGTTAGGTTTTCTTTTAACTTTTAACTTTTTTCATATCCAAACAATTTTTTCTCCTTAATGTTCTTTACAACATAATGGGGCACCATAGTTTCCCATCGGTTATCGCCGCTATGAATTAACTGTAACACCTCATTTGAATCGATACTAAGCCACTCGTGCTTAACGTTTTTGAGGTTTACAATAAGCGCGTTCTCCAATAAATACTGATAGATGTGCATTACATCGGGAGCCAGCGGAATATCGTCTGTTCCCATTAGTTTTTTTGTTTGCCTATTTAGTGCCGGGTAAATATAGAACTTAGTTCTCGATGGAAACATTTTTCCTACGGCCTCCAGCAACCCACCTGCCAGTCCAGTATAATAATTCTTGTCCATAACCTTAGCAAAGGTTGGAACTCCCATAATAATCCTCAGGTTTTTATGTTTAAACCGTCCGAAATACTCAACAAGTTTATAGAACTCCTTAAAGTTCGATATCATCACATTCTGTCCCATTCCGTTGAGGATATCAACCCTATCCAAAAAATCACGTTCATTGATTTCGCCTTCGTCGAGTAAATTATTTAGGGTGATTTCTGAGATTTGAAGTGTATTTTCCGATGTAAAGGCTGCATTCTGCTTAAAATGAGCATACGATGATTTGAGAATATCGAAACCAACGTAGGTTATTGGTCTGAATCTACCGCGTAAAAGCAGAGCATTCTTCTTGTAAAGCATATCGTCAGGCTCCTGAACCTTGCCAAAGCGGTCGAAAATGATTGCCGGAGTCATACCATTCTTTACCAACTGCACACTGAGCAACCTATTATCAACCCACGATAAATCAGGGCCAGTCATCCGAGCCATTGTAATCTCAACCCTATCGCTCGACAAGTTATCCATTAACGATTGCAAGAAAACATTTGGTCTATCGTAATAATTAAAACACGCATAAATTAGGTTAACCCCAAGCGTTCCCAGAGTGTATTGCTGAAGAATTGCATCGTTCTCAAGAAGTCGAACGTGAATAACAATATCGTTAGGACAACCAACTTTGTTAAGTTCAAAGCGCACGCCAAGCCAACCGTGTCCTTGGTTGTCTTTCTTGAAGTTTAGTGTTTCAACAGTATTGGCAAATGCAAAAAAACGCACGCCCTCTTTCCTATCCTGACCAATAACCGTAAGCAATTCATCGTACTCGGTGCAGAGCATTTGCTCCAAACGGGTAAGGCACACATAACGACCCTTATCGCCCTTGCTATAAAGATGGTCACTAAAGGTTTTATCGTAAGCTGAAATGGTTTTTGCAATTGTTCCAGATGCACCGCCTGCCTGAAAGAAAGTACGGGCAACTTCTTGCCCACCGCCAATCTCGGCAATGGTGCCATACTTCGAAGAATCGAGGTTAAGCGATAACGCTTTACGTTTAGTACTGTAAATTTCCCGCTCCATAAAAGGGTGGTTTTTATATAAAATTACAAAACCATCCCAATTTTGTTCAATAAATTGATAAATATTAATCTGTCTATAAACAAAAACGCTGTCAGGGTATAAAATCCTGACAGCGCTATAAATTATAAATCAAATCTATTTCCCTACTGGATTATTCATCATTGGATGTTGAGTGGCGCTTAGTTTTAACGCTTTACGTAGATTATCAACCTCCATAAAAACTCTTGGACGAGTTTTAAGGCCAACACCAGCGCAGTAAACATTAATATTCTGCGATACCATTGCAGCATCCATTGCAGCCCAAGGCATTTTTTGTGATTCATCGCCACGAGTAAAGCGAGAAATATCCGAAACCATTACACAGAACAATGGAGCATTAGCAAAATTCTTCTGTGCTCCGGCAACCATTGCGCGGTTATCGGCTGCATCAACTAAGATAAGTTTATGATTCTTGGCATCGTAAAAGTATGAACCCTGTTTCATTACAACATAAATATCAACATCCTGCGAGTTCATTGCTGTAGGAGCAGTTCTTTTTCCTTCTGCAGGCCTATTAATTCCGTTAGCCGCCCAAAGTAAATCAGATATATCCTGTAACGAAAGTTCCTCTTCAGAAAACTCTTTAACCGATGCCCTACTGGCAAATGCCTCCATTACGGTTTTACCTTTAACCTCGGTGGGTTTGTTAAGGACAATTATTGAATCGGTTTGGGCATAGGTTGAAGTAAATATTGATACGGCAAGGAATAATAGTAGTGGTTTCATAGTTATTGTTTTAGGTTTTGGTTTTGACTTGGAAAGTTGCAAATAGATTAATCGTTAGGAATTTATGTTTTATACCGATATTTCACTAGTTGCATCGCATTTCAGTATATCTTCTTATAATCCCCGAGTTGAAACTCGGGGCTATTTAGCATTTCGTAAGAAAATATTGATTTTCAAATTGTTAATTCATCATTTTATATTATTCATTATAAATTACTCTATCGAACTCAAATCGCGAATAATGTAAACATCGTAATCGCCCAGAAAAGTAAAACCAAACTGTTTATATAGATTTATCGCGGCAATATTAGTTTGATGAACCTCCAATTTTACCTGATATCCTTTTTGCTTTACAAATTGCAACGATTCTTTAACCAATAATTTCCCAATTCCTTTTCTTTGATAATCGGGATGTACACCAAAGTGCTGCAAATGGATTCTTCGTCCATCAAAGGTCATCCAACTTGTCCCAATAACCTTATCATCGGCATTAACGGCAACAAGCATTTTACCACCCATTGCAACACTTTGTAGAATGATGTCAAGATTATCGCCACGCTGGGGATT
>CAZTVB010000216.1:0-5388 GCA_964616315.1 uncultured Rikenellaceae bacterium | reverse complement strand
GTATTAACACGTTGTTCATTTTAATGCGAAAAAATTTTTTAAAAACGGTTAAAGTTTTTTAAGTTATTGAAAATCAGAAACAAAATATTTTAACATTCTTGTCAAAATTTGTATTGCACCAACTTGTGATCCTGCTAAAAAACATTAAATTTGGTATAAAAGAGTACCGTGGAAAAAGTTAAT
Source organism: uncultured Rikenellaceae bacterium (assembly GCA_964616315.1). GTDB lineage: Bacteria > Bacteroidota > Bacteroidia > Bacteroidales > Tenuifilaceae > SB25. The sequence continues at coordinate 5,205 of CAZTVB010000216.1, read as the reverse complement.
GAGCAAAACATAATTTCCCTTTTGTTTGTTTTGTGTTCAGTTTACCTGATAAACTATTGGTTTTCTGTAGATAAACGGTTTGCTGGATTATTTAAAGCATCACTTTACTCATTAGTTTTATTATTTATTGCTTTTGTTGGTTCTTATCATGATGGTATCAATGTTGATTATAGTTTTACAGTTTTATTTAGTTTAATAGGATTCTATAGCGGAGGAATCCCATTATTAATCAATACATTAATTGGAGTTGCGGTTTTTACTCTGTTTTTTTCTGACAATGCACGTTTAGGTGTGTTCATTGGATTTGTTTCTGCATCTATTTTAGGTATAATTTTCTATCAATTATTATCAAAAAAAATACTGAATAAACACCCTTGGCTACTGTTATTATTTGCAATTTTTGTTCAGATTCTTTCTTTTTTTTCAACCTCCAATTATTTGTTATTGGATAATACTGGATGGTTTAACGTTATACTATTCAACTCAATCTCCGCATTAACTCTTTATATTTTTACTTTAGTGGAGTTTCAGAAATGGAATTCGATTCCTGATTCCCGTTTTAGGCAAGTTGAGGAAAACTATAACTTTTTACTTGAGCGGGTGTCTGGTGCGGTTCTAAAAGTTGATTATTTGGGTAGGATTACCTATGCAAACAAGTATCTACTTAACTTGCTTGATGTTACACTCCATGAAATTAAAGGAAATCTCGCTGTGGGATTGATTTTCGATAAGGAATGCGATGCTAATAGACGAATAGGTTCTATTATTGATTACAACGAAAATAAATGTCAGGGACGTTTTGATTCAGAGATAATCAACAAAGATGGGAAATCAATTTGGTTATCGTGGGACAGCAAAATTGCTGACGATAACGAACATCTTTTAGAAATACTTTTTACTGGGGTTGATATAACCGAATGGAAAAATACGGCAATTTTAAAAACCTTCTTGGAGCGTAGATTAGAGTTGCTTCACCAAGGAATGCTCGATTCTTATGCCCGGGTTAATAAGGATGGAAGAATAGTTGAATTTAATGATGCCTTTTTGAATTTGGTTGGCTATACTAATGATGAAATTATCGGATTGACTTATAATGATTTGACATCTGAAAAATGGCGTGCTATAGAAAAAGATATTATTGCAGAACAAGTACTTACTAGAGGGTATTCTGATTTGTATGTGAAAGAGTATGCGAGGAAAGATGGTACTATTGTTCCTGTTGAGTTAAGGACATACATGGTAGCGGATTTGGACGGAAGTTTTGATGGTTTCTGGGCACTAATAAGGGATGTAAGTTACAGAAAAGATATTGAGAGTAAGTTGAGGTTAAGTGAGGCACTGTATAAAAGTATAATTGAAAAGTCTCCGATGCCAATAATTTTTATTGAGGTTAAAGCCGACAGCAATATTTACATTAAAAGTTATAACAACTCGGTGCAAGAAGTTTTTGGGTTGGCGAATGATATTAGTAGCAATGCAAAATTTACCGAAACAATTCCATTGTTATGTGAAGAAAAGCTGCTTTCAAAGTTGTCGAATATTGCATTGGAGGGTGGGGATTTTTGTATTGATTTATTCAGTTTCAAAAAAGATAATGTTCAGTTCCATTTTGAAATTAGGGCTTTTCAGGTAGAATCACGTTTGGCAGTGCTAATTCTAACAGATATTTCACAGTTAGTGAAAGATAGGGAAGAGATTGAGTTCAGCGAGCAAAAGTTACGGACGGTTATTACCGAGAATCCAATGGTTTTTTTCATGTTAGAAAAAAATGGATTATTTACATTGTCGGAAGGAGCGGGTTTGGTTAAACTTGGACTAAAGCCAGGACAAGTAGTTGGATTGTCGGTATTCGATGTTTATAAGGATTTCCCCGAAATAATAGAGTCTTCCAAAAAATCGTTGAATGGACTTCCTGTAAAGTTAGATCTTAAAGTAGGAGATACATATTTCAACACGGTTTTCACGCCGGTTTTCGATAGGAACAATAAGGTTAAAAATGTATTAGGAGTTGCTTACGATATAACTTCTAGAATAAATGCCGAAAAAGAGGTTGAGCGGAAATCCGATGAACTGGAGCGTTATTTTAATAACAGTTTGGATTTACTATGTATTGCCGACTTACAGGGATATTTCCGTAAAGTTAATCCAGAATGGACTAATTTATTGGGGTACAGCGCAGAGGAATTGGAAGGGAAGCGCTTCTTTGACTTTATACATCAGGATGATATTGAGTCTACAAGTTTTGCAATTAAGGAACTCTCAGACAGGGGGCGGGTTTTGAATTTTACCAATCGTTACATTACAAAGCAGGGCGATTATAGATGGATTGAGTGGCGCTCCTTTCTTGATAATAATTTAGTGTATGCTGTAGCTCGCGATGTTACTGAAAGACGATTTGCTGAGGAGCAAATTATTGAAAATGACCTAAAACTTAAGGAGCAAAACGAGGAGTATATTGCTCTTAACGAAGAACTCTCTGAAAGCAATCAAAGAATACGTGAAATAAATGAAAAGTTAATTGAAGCTACAGAGAAAGCTCAAGAAAGCGACAGGCTGAAATCTTCTTTTTTGGCAAATATGAGTCATGAAATCCGCACACCAATGAATGGCATTGTTGGATTTTGCCAACTTCTTAAGCAAACAAGCAATGTAGATGAGCAGGTTACCAAGTATTGCGATATTATCGCTACATCCAGCAACCAGTTGCTGGCAATAATTAACGATATAATTGACATCTCCAAGATTGAGGCTGGTCAAGTCACACTTAGTCACGAGCCAGTATCAATAATGGATGTTGTAGAAAGAACTACGACCATTTTCTCGGCTCTAGCCAATCAAAAAAATGTTGAATTAAAGTTAAATTCAGAAATCGATAGTAGTTTGGTTATTCTTTCCGACCAAACTAAAATTGCTCAAATATTAAGCAATCTAGTAAACAACGCAATTAAGTTTACCAACCAAGGTTTTATAGAGGTAGGGGTTAGTGAAAATAGCAAGCACCTGAAAATTTGGGTAAAGGATACTGGAATTGGAATTGCAAAAGAAAATCAAGGTTTAATATTTGACAGGTTTAGGCAAATAGAGGAAGCAAACCCAAACTCCATGAAGGGTACTGGCTTGGGGTTGTCAATCTCGAAATCGTTAGTAGAGATGCTGGGTGGCGAAATTTGGGTTAATAGCGACATAGGAAAAGGTGCAACATTTACGTTTACAATACCAAATATTAAAGCAATGGACGGATTTGAAACTGTAAAGCGAGACGATGAGACTCCCGATAAATTCGATTTTGGCGGAGCTTCAATCTTATTGGCAGAGGACGATAACATAAACAAACTACTCCTCCGAAGGGCATTAGAGAGTGCTAACGCAAAGGTTTTGTTGGTGAGCAATGGAGCTGAGGCTGTTGAAATTCTTAAAGGGAATAATAGTATACGAATTGTGCTGATGGATATAAAGATGCCTGTAATGGATGGTCTTGAGGCTACTCTGCTTATCAAATCAACCTATCCTAGGATTCCAGTAGTTGCACAAACAGCATACGCATTGCCCGATGAACGTAAAAGGGCCATTGAGGCTGGTTGCGATGCTTACCTTACAAAACCAATAAATATCACTGTGCTTTATAAAACAATTCAGCAATTGATGTAAATTATGTGTAAAATTTTCTAGTTTAGTGGTGTAACAAATTGACCTTTAGTAAGTCAAATTTACATTCACTAAAACAGGATATGTATGAAAAAATTAGTATTATTTATTTCCTTGGCATTTTTGGTAAATTATTCAATTGCCCAAAAAATTGATGAAAATATTCTAAAAAAACATGTTTATACTCTGGCCGACGATTCCCTTATGGGCCGAGGATTTGGTACTCAAGGTGCTCGTATGGCTGCCGATTATATTGTAGAACAATTTTCCGATGCAGGAATTTCGCCTTGGAATGGCACATTTAGGCATCCATTTATTAACGCAAGAATGATGGTAAAAATTGAGGGATGCAACATTATAGGCTGGGTTGAAGGCTCCGACCCTGATTTAAAAGATGAATTTATTGTTATTGGAGCTCACTATGACCATGTGGCATACAGGCTTGAGGATGGGAAAAAAATAGTTTACAATGGTGCTGATGATAATGCTTCTGGTACTGCAACTGTAATTGAACTAGGACGATGGCTTGCAAAAAGTAGACATTTGCTTAAGCGTTCGGTTATTTTAATAGCCTTTGATGGCGAGGAGGCAGGTCTCATTGGTTCAAACTATTTAGTTAAGAGCGAACAAATTCCCGTAGATAAGGTCAAGGCTATGTTTAGCCTCGATATGACTGGAATGTTAAATAAGTATGGTGGTATTGATCTAGTTGGGAATGAAACTTTGGACAATGGAGCAACCCTTTTGAACGATTTAGCAGCAAAGCATAGCATAACTGTTAAAAATGATGGTAAAAAAGTTGAAGGGCAGACGGATACTGCGCCCTTTGGCAAAAAGGGAATCCCCTCTGTGCATGTTTTCACATCAACAGTATCACCCTACCATCAACCCGAGGATGATGCAAATTTGCTTGATTACGATGGTATGGTTAAAATAGCCGAGTTTATGACTGATGTTATTGTTCAGCTATCATCAACCGAAACTGTTACTCCCGATAAGCAATTCCTAGCATCGGTGAGTGGTAAAGGGCTTAAGTTTAAGGCAGGCTTTAAGTTGGGCTTGGGTGCTGCAAACCATAATTACAAGGATGAGTTTTTCTATGGCAAAAGTATTTTTGCATTTAATGCTGGCTTATACTCTCAAATAAAGTTTAGCAAACGGTTTAGCATACAGCCTGAGGTGATTTATCAATCGTTGGGAAGCAAATATAACGACGGGGTTCTGCGTACACACGAAATTACCGTGCCGTTAAATTTTAGACTTAGGCTATTTTCTGTAATGGACGATATTGTTGAAAACCAATCGTACATATTTGTTGGGCCATACTACTCGTACCGTTTTGCAGGTAAGGCGGATGGCGAAAGTATGGATTTCGATGCAGATTTTTACAACGAGGATTTTGGAATTCAGTATGGTATTGGCTTTGAGTTGATGAAAACGCAGTTGCAGATTACTGGGTCGGTATCGCTTAAATCACTTGCAAGAACAACCGATGTTATGCAGCAAAGTTCAATAATAAGTTTGGGATTCCAATTTTAGATTATTAATATAGTAGTTTAA
>CAZTVB010000215.1:0-5416 GCA_964616315.1 uncultured Rikenellaceae bacterium | reverse complement strand
CCTATATACAATTTCGATGTAACCGAACTGGTTGAGGAATTGCTGAAGCAAGCAAATCACATCAACTATCCGGTTGAGGTCTTGCTTTTTGACGACCACTCCCAAAATTTTTTCCGCGAACGCAACTCTTTGCTCGCATCAAGGAGTAGTATAAATTACCTTGAGTTTGATTTTAACATTGGACGTTCAAAGATCCGTAACCGTTTAGCAGATGTTGCTAAAGGGGAATGGCTACTTTTCCTAGATTGCGATGTAATGGTGGATGACCTGGACTATCTGAAACGTTACATCGATAACCTGCCAAAAGCAAAAGTAATTTGCGGTGGCCGAAAATATGGTCCCAAACCTTTCAGGCATGAACTTTTGCTAAGATGGCGATACGGAGTTGGTAGAGAGTGCAAAACAGCCTTCTTCCGACAAGTAAACCCATACAGTTCATTTATTAGCGGAAACTTTATTATTGAAAAGGAAACTTTTCAGAAAATTCGCTTTAATGAGGATCTTTCGGGTTATGGGCATGAGGACACACTCCTAGGTCTTGATTTGAAAAAACACAAAGTTGACATCCTGCATATTGATAATCCTACCGTACACTTAGGCTTGGATCCAAATTATGAGTTCTTGATGAAAACGGAACAAGGCGTTTTAAACCTTGCTAGGGTCCTACACATAATGCCGTGTATGCGAAGGGATATTGAGAAATCTATTAAACTTCTCAAAGTATTTAGATTCTTACGACATATTGGAATGCTTTATCCATTACGCTGGGTATTTAAAGCGCTAACTCCAATTATTAAAACCCGATTGTGCGGGAACAATCCGTCAATAATGCTACTTGATATTTATAAGCTATCATTACTCGCAAAAATATATAGCCCCAAGTGGAAAAATATTGATCAATAAAAAACCTCGCAATTGCGAGGTTTTTTATTGATAGGTTTATTTAAGTAATAGTTCGAAGTCGGCCTTTAAGGGTTGTTTCGTTTCAAGGTCGTAAAGTGTAATGCTCCGCATTTGATAATAATTTCGCCAGAAGTTACTTAGCGTGTTGATGTACTTCTGCTTTGCTTGGTCACGTTCCGATTGGGCAACATTTAAATCCAAAACATCAATTTTTCCTATTAAGAAGCGCTCCTTGGTTACATTATAACGATTTTGAGAAATAACGTCGGCCTTTTTTGACAACTCCACTTGGTCATTCTGCCTATTGAATTGCATCACTTTTAAAAATACATCCTGATCGAAATCAACTATGGACTGTTCAACCGTAGTTCTTACAACCTCTCTACGCGATTGAGCCATTTTAACCTTTCCTCGCCCTAATCCCCAATCTAGTATTGGCACCTCAAGAGTTACTTTTAATGTTTGTAAATCATTATAGTTGGCATAAGCATCTTTTAAAAGTTCTGCATCTCTATTTATACCATAGGTTGCGCCAAGATTTGCACTGAATCCTCTTTCCGACCTTGCTTGAGCAACATCTCTGTTTGCCTCGATTAGCTGCCTATCGTACTCAAGAATCTTGGGGTTGTTCATCTTTGCCAACGATAACACCTCGTCGTACAGAGCCTGCAACTTTGGAACAGAGTCTGGTATAATCAACTCCAAATCATAAATATCATTCAACCCAAGATAGGACTTTAACTTCGATTTTTTGAGCTGCAAATCCACCTCAGCATCGCTAACATCACTACCAGCATTCAGAAAACTAAGTTCCATTTGTAAAAGTTCATTCTCCGCTATAGTTCCAATATTGTACCGCCCTTTTGCAATTTTATAAAGCGTATCGCTATTTGCGTAATTAAGATTTGCTGTTTTGAGATTTTGCTGTGCTAGTATTAGATCAAAAAACAGACGGGATGCATCCATCGAAATATTCTCTAATGCTTGAATATAGTTACGCTTAGCCTCTTCGTATTTGATGGGTTCAATTTTCTTGTTCCATTTTAACCTATTAAAACCAAATATTGGCTGAGAGAACCCGATTTGGTATGGAATAGATTTATAGGAGGTTGAGTCGTTTTTGAAGTAATCAGTTCTATCGAGAGCTGTACTTACATAGAATTTTCCACCCGTTAAGCCAATGTTCTGATTTAACTCAAATCCCAGCGACGAAGTATTACTATTTCGTTCAACATACTGATAAGAACCATCTTTTTGTAAATCAGCTGACAAATCTCTGTTATAATTAATTGCAGAACCAGCAAGTTTTATACTTGGTAGAAATTCTGCTTTATATGTACGGTATTCCCAATAAGATGCCCTGAACTGATGCTTTGCAAGAATACCCTGTGGTGACTGGTCTTTAGCCAACTGAATAACCTCCTCCAATGTAAGCCTATTAATGGGCTTTTGAGAATATAGCACGGAAGAAAATACAGCTGCTAAAAATATTATTGAAAAGAACTTTTTCATCGTTTACTTAATTTTTAATACACTATTCGTACCTAAGCGATTCAATAGGATCCTTCTCTGCGGCCCTTTTTGCTGGCGATAATCCAAAAATAACACCAACTGCAGCGGACACGCCAAAAGCAATAAGGACTGACAAAGGACTGACAATGGTCAGAATTCCTGCAAAGTGAGTTATCAACTTTGAAAGGATAATACCTAATATTACACCTATCAAACCACCGCTAACGCTTATTAAAACAGCCTCGGAAAGGAATTGAGCAATAATGTCGGCTTTCTTTGCCCCAATAGCCAAACGCGTTCCAATCTCCTTAATACGCTCCATTACAGAGGCAAACATAATGTTCATAATACCAATTCCACCCACTATTAGCGATATACTTGCAATTGCACCAAGCACAATATTGAAAATATCCTTTGTGCGTTGCTGTTGCTTTAGCAGTAATTCTGGAACGGTAATCTCGAAATCCTTAACCTGAGAGTGCCTGCGCAGCATCATCCTACTTAACACTTCCGATGTAGAGGTAATATCCTCGGTTTGGTTTACCTGAATAATAATCCTATCGAGCTGATGATAATTTTTAGGTGCTTGCGATTCGGTGCTGCCACCAAAGGACATAATAAAACCAAATCCTCGCATTACGGTGCCTCCCTCTGAAAGTTTCTTGGAATTTACCAATGCCCTGTTCTGATAACGTAATAGTATGCTTCGAGCTGGAACATACACATTATCGTTGTATACGTTTATCCCGCTATTCTCAAAACCTGTTAGTTTGATATCGGACTTGGAAAGCACACCAATAACCTTTAGCCATACATTGCCAAACTTTATATACTTACCAATTGGATTTACTGTGCTAAAAAACTTTGTTTTAATATTTGAACCAATAACACACACGGGAATACCATGCTCCTCGTGATAAGCATCAAAGAAAACGCCCTCATCGAGCGGAAGATTATACAGCGAAAAATAATCATTGGATACTCCCATGATTTTAGCAGACATTCTAAGCCCGTTATACTGAACAAAAGAATTAAGGCTTATTTCTGGACTTATCCGCTTAACTGAAGGCAATATCGCCTTAATTGCATCTAAATCTCCAAGAGTTAACCCAGGTGAAAATTTCTGTTTTTGAGTATTACCGCCATTATCATCAGATGACTCTGTGTCCTGAGCCTCGAAGACTGAGTTGATGATAATATTGTTAACACCAACCATTTTCATCTGTTCAAGGATTTCCTTTTGGGCTCCATTACCAATGGCAAGCATGCTAATAACAGCTGCAACACCAAAAATAATACCCAATGCGGTTAGCATCGATTTTAGTTTGTTGGCCATAATGGCCTCCATCGCAATATTAATATCGTGTGCGTAACGCCGATATAACTGAAAGATATTAATATTATCGCCGAACTTACTCAGCTTACTTACTTTCGCGTTTTCGGTCACCACGGTCAGATTTTTTAGTGTCGTTTGCAGGTTTATCGCCTTTTACCATAGAGCCTCCAGGAGCAAATTGCATCATCATTTTTTGCGCATCAGCCTTAGCCTTCATAGCCATTTCCTGCTCTTGTCGAACTCGCGCCTCTTCTTGTTTCTTTTTTAATATCTTTTCCTTTAAAACTGGAATTAACTCCTCTCCAACTAAATCAAATTTCTCAGGTTTCTCGGGCATCGAAATGTAAATCTCATCATCAACATTTAATCCCTTCTCAATAATTATATAGTTCTCGTTCATATCGCCAGGAACAACTACCTGTTTTTTACCTTTTTTAGTAAACACATAGCTGACGCTATCGTCTGCATGAAGAGCTTCCAATGGGATATACATTACCGAATCGTACACATTTGTTATAATCTGATTACCAGTTGTCATCGAAGGACGAAGTATAGGGTCGTACTCATTAACGCGAATTACAACCTCAAAAACCTTCGCATCGGTATTGGGCAACTGCTCACCAATATTGGCAACCTCAACAACTTCACCGGTGAATCTTTTCTCGGGGAAAGCATCAACGGAAATTCGCACAGATTGATTCTTCTTTACCTTGCTGATATCAATCTCATTAACGTATGTTTTCGAATTCATCACCGATAAGTCGGGAAGTGTTGCAACGGTTAAATCCCACGGGCTAACGCTTGAACCAACCTTACGTTTTGTTCCACCCCACTCACGGTAGTAGATAACCATTCCAGGTTTTGGTGCACGAATCACAAACTTACTTAGAACATCGAGCATATCCTGACGTTCGCGACGCTGACGTTCAAGGTTGATGGCAACCTCCTTCATTGATGCTTCAGCCTGCTCTCTTTTCAAATTATAGTTATGTGATGCTTGACGATGCTCACGCTCTGCTTTATCGAGGTTGATTTGCGCCTGGCGCTGTGTGGCTGGCGGCTCATACTTGGATTGTTCAAGAACAATCTGCTTCTCCTCCATATCAAACTTTAGGTTAATAAGTGTATTGCGTAACTCCCTAAGCTGAAGCGTAGTATCAAGTTGAACCTTCAGGTATGCTTGTTGACTTTTCTCCAACTCATCCTCCGTACTTTTAAGCTGATTGCTAAGTGCCGACCTATCTAATGTTGCTACATAAGCACCAGAATCAACAACTGTACCTTCAGGAATTAAGTCCTGAATTTTTACCTCTGAAATACGGAATGAGCGGCCACGAAGTTCGGTTGGCGCAGTAATGTCTTCTGAGTTTTGAGCCTTTAACTCGCCGGTTACATTAACCAGAATCTCAAATTTTCCCTGCACAACTTTTGTAAACTGAGGGGCGGCCTTGTCTTTATCGGACGATCCGAAAAAGGTAAATGCAAGAACAATGGCAACTAATACCGAAAAGCCAATAATTATTTTCTTTCTCATTGTTTTGTTTGGATTAGAATGGTATATACAAAAGAATAAAAAATTTAACAATGGTTTAACCTACCTATTGTTAAAAGTTGCTTCAACGAAAATAAAAACGAAGTAATTTGTAGTATTATTGCACTATATTA
>CAZTVB010000214.1:0-5466 GCA_964616315.1 uncultured Rikenellaceae bacterium | reverse complement strand
CAAAAAGGATTACTGCTAATTCCTCCACGCACCTTTAAAATGGGTAGTGTTGATGGGGCATGGGATAAATGTAAATACATCTTCGAGGGAAGCGTTGAGATGGGCGGACAGGAGCATTTATACATCGAAACTCAAGGCTCATACGCTTATCCAATTGAAGGCGGATATATTAAGGTTCACTCATCAACTCAAGGGCCAACCGCAGTTCAAAAAACAATTTCGAGGGTTCTAGGTATTCCGATGCACCTAATTGAGGTTGACGTGGTTCGTTTAGGCGGCGGTTTTGGAGGAAAAGAGGACCAAGCATCGGGATTTGCTGCTATGGCAGCATTGGCAGCACACATTCTGCAAAAGCCAGTTAAGCTCGTCCTTCCTCGTCACGATGATATGCGGATGACCGGAAAGCGTCACCCTTACAGCGGCGATTTTAAAATTGGATTATCAGCCGATTACAAAATACTTGCTTACCAAACAACGCTTTACCAAAATGGTGGCGCTGCAGCCGATTTATCGCCGGCTATTATGGAGCGTACGCTATTCCACTCAACTGGCGCCTACTTTATTCCAAATACGCAGGTTACGGTGTATAGCTGCAAAACCAATCTTCCTCCAAATACTGCATTTAGAGGTTTTGGTGGGCCGCAGGGGATGTTCGTTATTGAATCGGCTATCGCAAAAGCGGCCAACGAACTTAAAGTCCCAGTAACCTCTATTCAGGAAGCAAACCTTCTTAAGGAAAAGGACGAGTTCCAGTACGGACAAATTGCCGAGAATGTTAATATTGGCGAATGCTATAGAACTGCAACCGATAAGTATGAACTAAAGAAATTACAGAGCGATATTGATAATTTCAACAGTCAAAATAAATACCAAAAACGTGGATTGGCATTGATGCCATTGTGCTTTGGGATATCGTTCACCAATACATCAATGAATCAGGCTCGTGCATTGGTGCATATCTACCAGGATGGTAGCGTATCGGTTAGCACTGGTGTAATAGAAATGGGACAAGGAGTTAACACCAAACTGGCACAAATAGCATCGCAGATGCTGGGCATTGGTATTGATAAGGTTAAAATACACTCCACCAACACATCGCGCGTAGCCAACACATCGCCCACTGCAGCTAGCAGCGGAGCCGACCTAAACGGGAATGCCCTAGTTGTTGCACTTAAGGCGTTAATAGCAAGGCTTAAGGAAGTTGCTGCCGAAATTACTGGTTCAATGGCTGAGCAAATAACGTTTGTAAACGAGGGAGTTACAGCCGATGGAAAAGCCACAGGGTTAACCTGGAAAAAACTGGTTCAAACAGCTTATTTAAAAAGGGTTTGTCTGACCGAGAATGGTCACTACGCCACTCCCACCATTTTCTTCGATAAAACAAAGGAAAAAGGGCATCCATTTGCCTACCACGTATATGGTACTGTAGCAATTGCTGTTACTGTTGATTGCATTAGGGGTACTTACGAAATTGACGATGTGCTTATAGTTCACGATTTTGGCAATAGCATTAACCCAACCATTGACCTAGGTCAGGTTGAAGGTGCAGTGGTACAAGGCATTGGCTGGGCAACACTGGAGGAGTTAGCCTATAACGAAAAAGGTAAGTTACTATCCAATAGTTTATCAACCTATAAGGTTCCTGATATCTACTTTGCACCAAAAACGCTAAAATGCGAAGCATTAAACACCAAAGGACCCGAACTTGCTGTGTTTAAGTCGAAAGCAGTTGGCGAACCGCCCTTCATGTATGGCATTGCAGCGTACTTCGCAATTCAAAATGCGATAAAATCGTTCAACCCAAACCATAAACCTGACTTTAATTTACCAATGACTCCTGAAAAGGTTTTGATGAGGCTTTATAGAAAGTGATGTAGATTAGGTTGCAAATATTCTACTAATCTCTATTTATAAGACATATAAGAAAAGCGTGAGACTAAAATCCCACGCTTTCATTTTATCGGTTGATTTAACTAAAGTTGCTTAGCACCCTGTAATATAATGCTCATCTCGGCAGCGTGCTGGAACTGAATCTGTTTAACGCAGGGTGTTTTTGCTTTTGCCTCAAGCAATTTAAAATCGGCTTGGTTGAAACGAGCGAAAACGTAGTCGGTTTCGTAAATAAGTTCATTACCAAACTCCGATAGAGTTTTGAAACCACCGGGCTGTTTGTATATCAAATTTAACCTATCTTTTAGATGAACAACCATATAGCCCTCCTCGCACTTATTGAACGATTCGGTAGTTATATGAATTTTTGGTTTAGCCATATAAGGTGCGCTGTCGGTTGGACAGAATGTTCCACAGTTGCCACACTCGTTACAGAAATTGGCGATGTTTAATATCTGGTACTTTTGTTTCACAACAAAATCCTTATCGGGTTGATACTCCAATGCTCCATTCTCTCCAACAACTACTTTTTGAAGCTTAAAATTAACAGGTTCAACTTGGTAGGAGTAATTAGCAAGGTTTGGACACACCGTTGTGCAGATATTACAAATCTCGTCGCAGTTTAAGCAACGCTTAGCCTCTTCAACAATTGTGTTTTCATCAGGGGTTTGGCTAACCAACTTAAAGGTTTTACTATCCTCCAGCGAGATTGAATGAACCTCTGGAGCAAACTTGCGCTGCGAGCGCATTTCCATTAGTTCTATCTTGGAGTGATTTTTACCTTCTAGTTTAGTTGTATTTGGTGTAAAGCCCGATTGCTTAATGATTTGCTCTGCGGCCTTACGTCCATCGCCAATGGCGTTGATTGCGGTTGATGCACCACGTAAAGCATCGCCACCAATATAAACATTACCCAGCAGGGTTTTGTAGGTTCTGGTGTCGGCCTTTAACAGTTCGGTCGGAACAAAGTCAATATCCAACGCCTGCCCTACTGCGGGAATTATTACATCGCACTCAATTTCGTACTCCGAGTTTGGAACCTTTACAGGATTTGGACGACCTTTGGCATCAACTCCCTTTAGCTCCATTCTGCTGCAAAGCAAGGCTTTTACTTTACCGTTACTCGAAATAACCTTCTCGGGCGAGGTAAGTTCAACGATTTGAATTCCCTCCTCAATAACAGCGCTAATTTCGCCCTCGTCGGCAGGCATTTCATCAATTGTTCTGCGGTAAACCACGGTAACTTTACCATTATTTCCAACTAAGCGATGAGCAGTCCGAGCAGAGTCCATTGCGGTGTTTCCACCACCAATAATCACTACGTTTTTGCCTAGTTCCTTAATGCTACCGTCCTTAACACCAAAAAGTAGCGACAATGGGTCGATAACCCCTGCAGTTTCAATGCCATCGATACTCAAATCGGCCGATTTTTGTGCGCCTGGTGATAGGTAAACGTAATCGTATGATGATTTGAGTTTTGCAAACTCATCCTTGTCAACCTTGTGGTTGTAAGCTATTTTAACTCCAAGTTGCTCCAATCGGCCGAAATCGCGATTGATGGCCTCGTCGGTCAACCTAAAGCCAGGGATTGCGTACTTAACCATACCACCCGACTTTGAATGAGCCTCAAAAACATCAACCTTAAAGCCATTTATGGCTAGATAAAACGCACACGATAAACCCGATGGTCCTGCACCAACAATTGCAGCCGATTTACCATTGGCCGTTTTTGGATTTAACTTGATATCGGAATTCTCTGCAATAAAGCGCTTTACCTCACGAATAAGCAACGAATCGTCGTAATTAATCCTTGTACACTTATTCTGGCATTGATGGTCGCAAACCATACCGGTAATTGATGGGAACGGGTTGGTTTTAAGAATTACCTCCAACGCTTTATCGTACTGTTTTGTAGCAGTAAAATATAGGTAATCGGGAATATCCTGATTGGTTGCGCAGGTATCGCGACAAGGTGCCGAAATACAATCGAAGTAATCCAACTCACGCTTTGTTTTAATGGATGGCTCGCGCAAATGGTCGCGTGTGTAAAGTTTATTCTTCAGAACATCGTCGGCATACTTTTTCAGGAATTGATGTACCGATTCTTTTCCAACAAGTTCAAGCATAGTGCTGCACTTGCCTTTAGAAATGTCGCTTGAGATATTCTCAACATACTGATTTAATCTTGTGTAGCCACCTGGTTTGAGTAAATCGGAGCAAACAGTTATGGTTCTGAATCCGCACTTCAAAGTATTGGTTACGTTAAACGCATTTACACCGGCCGAGAACGACAGCAGTAGTTTCCCGTTGAACTCATTCTGCAACTTCCGTGCAACGTTTATTGATACTGGATGCAATGCTCTTCCGCTCATATACATCATCTCAACATCGGACTTAAACGCATTCTTATTGTTGACCGATTCAAGCGTATTTGTCAACTTTAAACCAAAGGTTAAACCCTGCTTATCGGCAGTTTGCTGCAATGAGTTGATGATTTTTACTGCATAGGGATACTTTAGGTCGTGCTCAAAGGCGATATCAGGAACGTTTGTCTTGAATTTTAACTCCTTGTTGAGAATTCGTCTTAACTCCTCAGGCCCCAACAGGGTTGGATTTAACTTAACGAAAGTGTGCAGTTTCTTCTCGGTTAGCAGATATTTTGCGATGTCCTCAATCTCGTTGGCAGGGCATCCGTGCATTGTAGAAAGGGTGATATTGTTAGAGAGTTGATGTGGAATACTGATTTTTTCCACCTCTGGGTAAAGCGATTTTACCTTTTCAACTTTCTCTGCCAATTCAACCTTGCAGCTGTTCATCTTATCGAAAAACCATTGAACGTTGGGTTGCTTAATCCCCTCAAGGTTGTACCCCACACTCATATTGAAAATAGTGTTTGGATTAGCTCCAAAACCAAATTTATGGTTTAGTATGTGGATAATAAGCCAGGCATTCAGGTACTCGTTGAAGCTCTGCTCAATCTTTAACTCCTGCGACCACTCGCAGTTATAACCCTCATCCTGCATATCGATACAGGGTTTGGAAACTTCCAACTCGTCGAGTGTTTGGATGGTTTTTAGCTCAATATAACGGCAACCCATTAACCACGACACAATAATATTCTGCGCCAATTGAGAGTGTGGACCTGCAGCAACGCCTAGAGGCGTATCTATTTTTTGTCCGAAAATCTCGGTACTTAACTTACTATTTTGTGTTGGATTGAAAAATAAATCCTTGTTGATACCAAATATTGATTGATTTTTCTGAAATTCGTTCAAAATCATTTGGAGCAGTTGCTCCACGGGAATTGTGTAGAATTTATCGGTCATAGGTTTGGTTTTGTAGTTAATACTGTTTTGTTAAGTAGATTGCCTGCAGCGAACTCACAAGTTCGGTTCCGCATCAAGTGCGGAATGACAAGTAATGGTCTTTAAGCCCAAAAGTCATTACTGCGAAGGCAGGAATCTCAAACTTTAAATTAAAAGAGCCTTAACAAAACAGCATTAAATTAATTCATCACAAAACTAAAAATAAACACCGTAAGAATTACATTTGTCATTAAAATTATTGATTAATTGG
>CAZTVB010000213.1:0-5490 GCA_964616315.1 uncultured Rikenellaceae bacterium | reverse complement strand
ACCAGCTGATTACAAATCAGCTGCTCTGGCCAACTGAGCTACATCGGCGTTGTGTTAAAGATTAAAAGGACTCAATGAACGTTTACCTCTCAAAATCGGTTTGCAAAAGTATAACAATTCCCTTTTTTTGCAAGGGGTAGCGACAACTTTTTAATTTTTTTCTTTGATTAACTTGGAATAGATTAGTTGTGAATTGGTTTTTAGAGGTTTATAATTTGATGTTGGGTTGTTTTATCTTTGTTCTGTTTTGTATATAAATTAAAGATGCTCTCCAGTTTTAGAGAGCATCTTTAATCTTTTACTTAACAATTATTTTATTTTACTTTCCACAATTGATAATATTGCCTTTTCCATCTCAATTGTTTTCGCTACAATTTCATTTCCACGGTCAATATAGCTTTGTGTTACGGTTTTATCTTTTAGTCCTGCAGCATTAATTTTTACATTTAAAAATGCCCCCATAACACCTGAACGTGCTGCTAATGCGCCTACTCCAGCATCTGTTACCGAATTTGGATTTCCAATCTCAGCCATTGCTTTAATTACCTCCATTGATTCATAGCAAAGTTGCATTACTTTAAATGGAACTTCAATAGCATAAATTGTAGCATCTTGGATAGCCTTTGTTCGAGCTGCTTTTTCCTCATCGGTACCTTTTGGCAAACCAAATGCATTCATAATCTTGTTGAAAGCATTGGTATCCTCATCAACCATTTTGGTTAGCTGTTCCATGTAGTACTTACCCTTCTCAGCCCAGTTGGAAAATTCCTCCCAGCGCTCGTCCCAACCTGCTTTGTGTGACGATAGATTTGCAACCATAGTTGCTAGCGCGGCACCGAATGCACCCATAGCAGCAGAGATAGACCCACCGCCAGGTGCAGGAGACTCAGATGCGGTTTCCTGTGCAAATTTCTCCACAGATAAATCTACCAGCTTCTTGGAGTTCTTATCCTCAAGTATGTACTCAATAATTTTTTTGTCTGGGTCGAATGGATAGAGTTCATCCAATCCCATCGACTTAACGGCAATCTTAATAATTTCTCTATCGGGAATACCTGTTGAGCGTTGCTGTTTGCGAAGGAAATATTTTCCTGCATCGAGCATTGCGCTTAGTGGCAGTACTCCTACAATCTCGGAGCCAGTTGCACGTAATCCGCGCTCAGTGGCACGATTATTTGCTTCTTCAAAAGCAATATGTAAAGGTGTAACGGTAATATCGGTTAGGTTGATGGATACCTGAGCAATTCCAAACTCATCGATAAACCACCCAATAGCTTTACAAGCCTTTAGTGAACCAGGAATCCAAATCTCGTTTCCTTTTTCGTCTAAAGCAATTTTGCCTGTATATGGGTTTCCAACACGTCGTGGGCGACCTTTCTCACGAATATCAAAAGCAATTGCATTTGCACGACGAGTTGATGTCGTATTCAAGTTAACGTTGTAAGCAACTAAGAAATTACGCGCACCAACAGCAATAGCTCCAGTTTGAGGTAAGAATTTAGCTGGACCAAAATCGGGTTTCCAAGCAGCATCTTTCATCTTGTTGGGCAAACCTTCGTACTCACCTGCCCTACAGTTGGCTAGGTTTCTGCGTTTCTCCTCGAATGCAGCGAACTCGTAGCAATAAACAGGAATGCCTAGTTCCTCGCCTATGCGTTTTGCCAATTTGCGAGCGTAAACAACCACCTCGTCCATTGTGATATTCGCAACTGGAACTAAAGGGCAAACATCGGTTGCCCCAAAACGTGGATGCGCACCGTGGTGCTTACTCATATCTATTAGTTCCATTGCCTTACGAGTTGCGCGGAAAGCCGCCTCTATAACCTCGTCGGGTGTACCAACAAATGTTACCACTGTACGGTTTGTCGCTTTACCGGGGTCAACATCAATTAGCTTTACGCCCTCAACGGCTTCAATCTCATTTGTAATTTGCTTAATAATTCCCATATCGCACCCTTCGGAGAAATTGGGAACGCATTCGATAAGTTTTTTGCCACTCATTATTATAAGGATAATTAGTTATTAAGTTATTTAGTATTTGCGAACACTCGCTTAAGGATATCGGTTACCCTTGCTGCAGGATTTTCGCGTATGCTTTTTTCCTCCTTCGCTATAAGTATGAATAATCCATCTATAGCTTTTTGGGTAACATAATCCTCAAGGTTTGGATTTACAGCCTTACCACCTGTTAGTAATGTTATTCTATTGTAGTTAGTTGCCAATGGCTCCCAGTACGATGTTAGGTTTACCTTATTAATAGCATCGCGAGCAATTGGTTTGAATGCTGTTTGAAGTTGACTCGAAGTTGTCCTTCTTAAGTACTCCGTTGCAGCATTATCCTCACCTTTAAGAATTCCCAACGCATCGGAAATTGTCATTGAGGTAATTGCATCGACAAAAATAGGTAGCGCTTTTTCGGTGGCCTTTTCGGCAGCACGGTTCAATGTCAACGTAAATTCATCAACCTGCTTAGTGAATCCCGCTTTAATCAAAGTGTTTTTTACCTTCTCTGCTTCTGAAGGGAATGGAATAAAGAGTTGTGGATTCTTGAAAAAACCATCGGTTTGAGAGGCTAATCCAGTTGAATTCTTTGCACCAACCTTAAGCGCTTCCTTTAAGCCCTCAGTAATTTCGGCTGTAGTTAAAGGTTTACTTCCTGTAGGAATGGAAGTTGGAAAAGATGTTGGAATTGAAATCTCCGCGCACGATACCATTATTAATAGTAGCGATGCAATTACAACTGTTCTCATAGTTTTATTATTTAATCACCATTGATGATTTTGCCATTCAAAATTACCACATCAACCAAATCGGTTGTGTAAGCGTAAGGCATAAACTCAATGGATGGTATTGGTTTAGTGATAAATACGTTTGCCACCTTGCCTTTGCAAATGCTACCGTGAGTATCGGAAATACCCATTGCATAAGCACCATTTATAGTTGTTGCATTGACAACCTCCTCGGGTAGCATTCTCAACTTAATGCATCCTAGTGACATAATGAATTTCATATCGCCCGAAGGTGATGAGCCAGGATTGTAGTCCGATGCCAACGCAACAGGCAATCCAGCCTGAATCATTTTGCGAACAGGTGGGTCTATCATCCCTAAGAAGAATGCAGCACCGGGCAAAAGCGTTGGCATTGTGTCGGAACCAAGGAGCGCTTTAATCTCATCATCGCCTGTAAACTCCAAATGGTCGACCGATAAAGCGCCGTACTTTACTCCAACCTGAATTCCACCTGAGTAATCCAACTCGTTGGCGTGAATTTTTGGACGTAGCCCATACTTTATACCAGCCATAAGGATTCGCTCGGTATCCTCAACGGTAAAGAATCCTTTATCACAGAAAACATCAATATAATCGGCTAAATCCTCGGCTGCAATCTGAGGAATCATCTCGTTGATAATTAAATCAACATAATCTGATTGTTTTCCTTTATACTCCGCAGGTACCGCGTGAGCACCTAAAAAGTTAGCCTTAATAGTAATAGGTGTAGTCTCCTTTAAACGGCGAATTACCCTTAACATTTTCAGTTCGTTCTTGGTGTTAAGGCCGTAACCGCTCTTAATCTCAACTGCACCCGTTCCCTTATGAATAATCTCGTTGATACGTTGAAGTGCCTGCTCGTAAAGTTCATCCTCCGATGCTTGCGCCAAACGCTTAGCCGAGTTCAGAATTCCACCGCCACGTTTGGCAATCTCCTCGTACGACAATCCCTTAATTTTATCCGTATACTCTATTTCGCGACTTCCTGCGTAAACAATATGCGTGTGCGAATCGCAAAACGAAGGGAAAACCATTCTGTCATGAGCATTATAAATAAATACATCGCCAGAGAGAGAAGATAACTCTGGAGCCTTATCCATAGTACCGAAATCCTTGATAATTCCATCTTGCATCAACAAAAAGGCATTATCAATACTGTTCAATTTGGACATATCGTCACCAGCAACCCATTTAGCAGGCGTTTTTTCGACCTGAACGAGCTTTTTTATGTTAAGTACAAGAATTTGCATTGTAGTAATCTTATTTGGGGGTCGAAGTTAAAGAATTAAGTTTTAAGTGAAAAGTTAAAACTTAAAAGAAATATCTGTAGATATTTTAGAACATGTTTAGAGGGGAGAAAAGATTTAGAATTAATAATGTAGAATGTATAATTATGAATGAAGAAGTAATATTATTAAGTTAATTTGTTGAGAAAAAAAACGATGTCAAGTTTAAGACCTTCCAACGTCCGCAGGACTTGGAAGCGTCAACAGGGTTAATAACTAAACAACAATAAGCCCAGAATGATGGATTAAAAGAAACTGCCCCGAGTTTCTCTCGGGGCTTGTTTTATGATATCCTAGAATGACTTTATTTTGGCGGCGACCTTTTGGGCCACTTCGGTTCCAACAAAAACTACAAGTCCTTTACTTATACCATCGGCCAGATGAATTAAATCTTCCTTAGTTATCGTCTCCTCCGATTTTCCTATTCTTTGAACTTGCGATTTTAAAACACCCTTGGCCATGAACTCCCCAACCAAAGGAGATAGCACACTAAATATTTGCTGGGTGTAAGTGTTATTGTACGTTGTCATAGGTCAACCCTTTCGTTAAGCGATTTCATCAACTCCATTTGATATAATCCCGCAAGGGCAATAGACAAGTACCCGAAATTCCAAGCCAAATCGATTGGGTTACCGCTTCCGTATAAATCCTGCCAACTTAAGTAGGAATAAAGCAAATCGGCCACAGTGAAACAAATATAGCCTAGGGCAAGCAAACGCCAAGGCATTGAAATAGTGCTCCGACCGAATAGGCTAGTAATATACATTAATATAAAGGCAGGAATAACCAAAAAAACATCACCTATGGGATAATACAGGTAGAATATTTTAGACAGCAAATCGGTTTCGTCATCATTAATAATAGGTATAAGCAGAAATACAATTACGGCAAACGCTATTATTGCAATAACAACTGATAGGAAGCCATACATTTTGGTATTTCCCATAGGGAAACCACCTTTTTTGTATCCATAAAACATCAGCGCCATTCCAGCGAAAAGAGGGATGTAACCAGCACACCATACATAATCGGCAATACTGGGGAAGTTCTCATTCATATCGCTTCCTATACCTATTTCTAATATAGCATAAAGCGATTCCCCTAAAAAGAAAAGCGCTATACCAATGAAGGTCAACAGCCACGATGTTTTTGCAAAGTCAAATCCTTTAAACTGCTGATAGGCCTTGAATAAATAAACTAACGCCACAATGGCACAAAGTATAGGAAGTAAATCGCTTACATAAAGCAACAAGCGTTCACCACCAACCTTTGTAAGAAAAATAAAGAGATTAAACAGCATTATCAATGCAGTAAAAATCCATAGTTGGGTGGTTTTTCTCATAATGTCATTATTTATTAATGTAGCCTAATAAATTTACATATTTATTTGATTGACAAACACTTTTTGAATAAAGATTTTACAAAAACTCTTTAAC
>CAZTVB010000212.1:0-5499 GCA_964616315.1 uncultured Rikenellaceae bacterium | reverse complement strand
AAGGGATGTCGTACTCAGCATGGTTGGGCTACAATTCACCATCGGAAAAGGATAAATCGTTCTACCTAATGGGCTACATTGGTACACAACCCGACAAACTTGATGGAGCATCAACAACAATTGAGCGCTTACTCAACAATATGATTGAGAATGATAAATCACTGGAAATCTCTAGAAAATCGATAATGAACACAATATCATCGGAACGAATTATTAACGACCAACTTTACTTCCAATGGCTGTACAATGAAGATCTTGGTTTAAATCGCGATATGCGTAAAGATTTTTATGAAGCTGCAGAAAAGGGAACAATGAGCGATTTGAAGAACTTCTTTGATGGTTATATCAAAAACAAACCATACACCTACCTAATTATCGGCAACACTAAAGCGATTGATAAAAAAGTGTTGAATAAAATGGGATCTGTAAAGGAATTAACTCTAGAAGAATTATTTGGATACTAGGTTAGATATCTTGATAGCAACAACCACCCAAAAGCAGGGTGGTTGTTGTTTTAAATGAAATTAAAAAAGTTTTAACTGTTCAGCATAATTGGCTGAATTCTCCAATCTAAGCAACTTCTGCTTCACATCCACCCCGCCAGCATAGCCAACTAATTCGCCATTACTCCCAACAATTCTGTGACAAGGAACAATTATTGAAATTGCATTTGCTCCATTGGCTGCTGCAACTGCTCTTATTGCCTTGGTGTTATTCAACTTTTGAGATAAACCCAAGTAGGTTTCTGTTTTTCCATAGGGTACTTTAAGAAGTTCATTCCAAACACTTTTTTGAAAAGGAGTACCAACCAATAGTAATGGCAACTCAAAATTAGTGCGTAGTTTCTGAAAGTATTCTTCAAGTTGGCGTTGTGTTTCGATAATTAAATCTGTTTGTTTCAACTCGAATGTTGCTTGCAATCCTTCTTGAATTCTATCGTCAATAGTTTGACGCATTTTACGGTATCGCCAATCGCAAAGGCAAATCTTGTCATTGTATTCTCCAAGAATCAACTCCCCGTAAGGAGTTTTAAAATGCTGAATATTGATACTCATCGTTCAAACATTTTACCATACCAACTCTTCCATAAATCCATTGCGGAACGCTCATTGCCTTGCTCATCATAAAGGCCTGTATCGCGCCATGGAAGTGCGTCGGGGCTACTTCCTAAAGCATTATGCCATAGTGCATCATAATCTCTAACACAAAACCATATCACAAACTCCGCTCCCGATTTATTCGATTGCTCAAAAAGCAACCTCAAAAAATTCTTCTGTTTCTCTTCCGAGCCATTAAATGTAAGTATTGGAGCTGAAGCGGTTTGCCAAACCTGAGCAGAATAGCTGCTCTCACTCACTGCAATTGGTTTAGTGGTTAATCCAAATAGTTGCGACAAGTAATTATCAGGAAAACTCTCGGCAAGAAGCGCGCTCATAAATGGGTGTACCGAAAAAGAAATAAAATCGACATATGGCTCAATATCCTTCAACCCATTGATTTGTTGCTCCAAGTTATCCTCGTTGGACCATTGAGGAAAATATGGCACACAAAACATACTAACCGATATTTGCAATGAAGGATAAACCTTCTTCAACTCAGAATAAATGTACTGCTGCAATTCCACATATTGACTCCAAACTTCGGGCTTATTCCTAATCAGCAGATTACTCTCAACCCCCACAAGCAAATAGTCGGGTGAAAAGTATTGAACCATTCTTTTGGAATAATTCAGAAAGGCTATTTTTACGCTATCATCGTTAAACGCCAAGTTTCTCCATGCCTCTGGAAGCAATTGATTTGGTTCAGTACCACGGTTGTAAGCTAATCCGTTTCTAGAGATATTTAACGGACTAATTTGCAGCACAACCTTTTGATTGCTTCCTTTGAGGGCTATGCGCGATTGAATTTCTTCGATGAAACTTTGAGGAAAAGGAGTGTTATCATATGACTCTTGCCAAGGAACTCCCTCCTCCATATGCTCAGATATAATATCGCCGTAAGTAATTATCTTATCATATGTCCAGCTCTGAGCCTGAAGAGTATTGTCGTATAGCCAAGGCGAAAAGCCCATGAAAAATGAACGAAAAGCAACCGAATTATCTTTCTGGCAAGCAAATGCAAAACATAGAATAGGAATTACAATTATAAGCCTTAAGTTTAAATTACTTT
Source organism: uncultured Rikenellaceae bacterium (assembly GCA_964616315.1). Lineage (GTDB taxonomy): Bacteria > Bacteroidota > Bacteroidia > Bacteroidales > Tenuifilaceae > SB25. The sequence goes on along the minus strand of CAZTVB010000212.1, from coordinate 3,330 downwards.
TCATACTAGAGACCTATTTACAATGATTGTTTAAATACTGAAAGGATATGCTACTCCCTAACTCTGATGATTTCTTCCAATCGTCACAGGCCTTGACATTTTCTTTAATTTTGTAGAAACAAATACCTCTGTTAAATAGCACATTAGCATTATTGGGCTTAAGTTTTAATGAATAATTATAATCTTCAATTGCTAATTGATACTGTTCTTTTTTCAAAAAACAATTACCTCTATTGAAGTAGTAAAGGTAAACTAATTCAAAATCCTCCCCGTTAATCTTACTTAAGTTAATTGAATAAGTGTAAAGATTCAAAGCACTATCAATTTCATTATTCATTCTATAAATTTCTGCTAAATAAAATGATATCTCATCGTCATCAGCTAAAATCCTATTGCCCTTTTCCATAATTCGCTTAACCTCTGGAGAAAAATTCTTAGCAGCCACACTGGCATTATACAAAACAGTATATACTCCTCGGAAGGTAGAATCATAATTCACGGCGTCCATTATTAGCTTAATTGCTTGGTTGTAATCCTTAGTTTGAATTCTTTTTATGGCTCTATTGGTAATGTTAATTGCGCTATCTCTATCATCCATATTAACATTATATTCTTGAGCATATAAATGAACCACACTAAACACTAAAATAAAAAACAGTAATCCTTTATTCATATTGATCATCAATTAAAAAATTTTCCTATTAAACTCATTAACACTTCGTAACTAATCGGTTTTGTAATATAATCGTTGCAACCAACCTGAATAGCTCTTTCTTTATCGCCCGCCAAAGCATGAGCAGATTGTCCAATAATCACAACCTTGCCATTGAATTTTCTGATTGCTTCGGTTGCCTCCAAACCAGTCAGTTCTGGCATTTTAATATCCATTAAAACCAAATCGATATCAGGGTTCTTTCGAATAATATCAACAGCGCTTTGTCCGTTACTTGCTTGAAAAATTGTAAAATCTAAATTGCCCAGCATTAGGGTTAACAACATACTCGAGGCTGAATCGTCCTCAGCCACTAATACTTTTAGTTTAGGAAGATTCTGTTGCGAGAACTTAGACTCCACGCTTTGTTTGGTTTCCAAAACGAACTGTTGTTGAACAGCAGGAATTGTAATATGGAAAACAGAACCTACATGTTCCTCACTCTCAACCCAAATTTTGCCACCAAGCATTTCGACAAACGCCTTGGTAATTGACAAACCCAATCCTGCTCCTTGGTATGCTCTTTTATCACTAATATCGGCCTGAACAAAACGCTCAAAAATAGCCGCCTGTCTGTCCTTGGGAATACCTATGCCGGTATCTCTAACCAAGAACTCAAAATTGTTAGCATTACAAAAATACTCAACCTCAACAACTCCAGTATCGGTGAACTTTATGGCATTCTTAATCAAATTAGTAAGAATTGCGTAGATTTTTTCGCCATCGGTATTAATTATTGAACTCTCTGCGCAAACTCCTTTTTTAAGTATGAATGCCAGCCCTTTGCGCTCGGCTTCGGGCTTAAAAAAGTCGTATAAGTATTTTAACTGCTCATCAATATTTGTTGGCTCAATTTTTAACTTCATTTGTCCCGACTCTATTTTCGAAATATCAATTATATCGTTGATAATATTCAGTAATCTAAAACCGCTCTTCTCAATAATATTGATGTACTCCCTCTGCTCCTCAATGTTTCCCTTAGCCTGCTTAAGCAAACTAGTAAATCCAAGAATACCATTCATTGGAGTTCTAATTTCATGGCTCATATTTGCAAGGAATGCAGATTTTAGCCTATCGCTCTCCTCCGCTTTTTCCTTTGCTTTTATAAGTTCCTGCTCAAACTCTTTCATCGCAGTAATATCGCGAACATTTAATACAACAGCATTAATTAGTGGATTATCAAGAAAATTCTGCCCTACTGCCTCGTACCAGATATATTCCTTGGTTTTGTGCTTATGACGATATTGAACTCTAATTACTTCGTCCTTTTTAGCAAGCACCTCACCCCATGCTTTTAAAACAATTTGTACATCGTCTGGATAAATAACATTCTGAATTGGGCCTAGCAGTTCCTCCAAACTAAAGCCTGTAGCCCGAACAGCAGCATCACTTACATAAAACTGCTCTCCCATTTCATTCACAAGCACGTAGGTATCGCTGGAATTCTTAAGCATCAACCTAAGTTTTTCCTCACTTTTTTCAACTAATCTCTTTGCTTTATAAAGTTCCTCGTTGGTTTGAAGTAACTCCTCGTTTAAGGCTAAATATTCCTCGTTTTGCTCTTTAAGAACCTCTTCGCTCCTTTTTCTTTCGGTTATATCCTGAATAATTCCTACCCCTCCAATAATCTTCTCGTTAGTAAATATTGGTGCAAAAAGAATCTGAACAGGTGTTGTTTTATTGGCAGTAGTGGAATGGTAATAATCCTCGTAATGTCCTAATCCTCCAGCCAAAGAGGTTTTAACTGATTCAACAATCTTTTCATCGGGTAGCTTTAACATATCAAGACCTTCCAACACTTGCCTTGACGAACCAATTATTCGAATAAATTCCTCGTTGCACGAAATTATTCGAGCATTGCTATTGAAATGAATAAGCCCCAGCGGAGCATTCTCAAAAACCAAACGATACTTAGCCTCACTCTCCTCAGCTAGTTCTTTAGCGCGTATAAGTTCAAATTCTGTTTGTTTCCTTGAAGTAATATCTCTGTTTACGAATAAAATACCTATTGGATTATTGCGGGAATCGTGAAGCACATTGGCATTGGATTCGCAATAGAATTTCGAACCATCTTTCCTGAGCATTACGTATTCAGCAGCACCAGTTAAATGGCCTTTTAACATTTCGGAAATTAAATATGATGCCTTTTCCCTATACGCTTCATCTACAAACTCCAGAACGTTTCTTCCAATAATTTCTTCCGATGAACTATAGCCCCATAGTGCAACAATTTGGTTAGTTACAAATTGAACGGTTCCATCAAGAGCCGATATTGCAATTCCATCGGGTGATGTTTCAATTATGGTTTTCAACTTACGCTCATTCTCAATTAACGATTTTTCAAAAACCTTTCTCTCGCTGATATCGCGCATAAACGATTGGTAAGTTCCATTGGGCATCTTGCGCGATGTCATCTCAACAATCACTGTTGAGCCATTTTTTCGTATAATTTCCCTTTCAGCGGTAATAATTTCGCCCTTATCCAACAAATCGAACCTTAGGGGGTTTTTGTTTAACTCCGACGATGAGAATAACTGTCGCATACTCATTGTAAGCAATTCCTCTTCAGAATACCCTGTAAAGGTCATTGCACGCTTATTGGCCATAATAAAATTACC